>DATAMG010000062.1:0-6371 GCA_036260705.1 Chitinispirillaceae bacterium
TCGGCTTAGGACCCGACTTACCCTGGGAGGACGAGCCTTGCCCAGGAAACCTTAGATTTTCGGTGTGAAGGTTTTTCACCTTCATTATCGCTACTTATCCCAGCATTCTCATTTCTGATACCTCCAGCATCTCTTACAAGATACCTTCGACGGCTTACAGAACGCTCCTCTACCAATCCCGACTTTACGTCAGGATTCCACAGCTTCGGTAACATGTTTAGTCCCGTGAATTTTCGGCGCGCATTCGCTGAACTAGTGAGCTATTACGCTTTCTTTAAAGGATGGCTGCTTCTAAGCCAACTTCCTAGCTGTTAAGGCAAACGTACATCCTTAGTCACTTAACATGTATTTGGGGACCTTAGCTGGTGGTCTGGGTTGTTTCCCTCTCGGGAACGAAGCTTATCCCCCGCTCCCTGACTCCCATGTAATGGAGTATCGGCATTCGGAGTTTGATTGGGTTTGGTAGACTGGTAGGTCCCCTAGTCCATTCAGTGCTCTACCTCCGATACTATAAACATGAGGCTATACCTAAATATATTTCGAGGAGAACGAGCTATCGCCGGGTTTGATTAGCCTTTCACCCCTAGCCACAACTCATCCGCTACTTTTTCAACAGGAGTCGGTTCGGACCTCCATCCCGTTTTACCGGGACTTCATCCTGGTCATGGCTAGATCACCCGGCTTCGCGTCTACCACGTGCAACTTAAGCGCCCTATTCAGACTCGCTTTCGCTCCGGCTCCACCACGTAGTGGCTTAACCTCGCTGCACATGCGTAACTCGCTGGGCCATTAAACAAAAGGTACGCCGTCTCCCGATGCAAGATCGGGATTCGACTGGTTGTAGATGCATGGTTTCAGGTACTATTTCACTCCCCTCCCGGGGTGCTTTTCACCTTTCCCTCACGGTACTGGTCCACTATCGGTCATCGGTTTGTATTTAGCCTTGGGAGATGGTCCTCCCGGATTCCCATGGAATTCCACGTGCTCCACGGTACTCAAGTACGCTGCAAGGAAGGTATATCCTTTTCGCCTACGGGACTGTCACCCGCTCTGGTGCCACCTTTCCAGATGAACTTCGACTAAAGATACACTTGTTAACTTCCCGACCGTCCGGTACAACAGCCAAGCAACGACTTACAACCCTGAAATGCCAACGCGCACCGGCTTACAGCATTTACAGTTTAGGCTCTTGCCCGTTCGCTCACCACTACTCAGGCAATCGTTTTATTACTTTCTTTTCCTGGGGGTACTAAGATGGTTCAATTCCCCCCGTTTCCTTCATTAACCTATGAATTCAGTTAATGATACCCGGCAAGCCGGGTGGGTTATCCCATTCGGAAATCTCCGGATCAATGTGTGTTTGCCACTCCCCGAAGCTTATCGCAGCTGGCCACGTCCTTCTTCGGCATCCGATGCCAAGGCATCCGCCATGCACCCTTATTATCTTGATACATTTTCTTGTTTTCGACGAAACTTATTTTCTCAATGTGCTTCATCAACAGAATATATGTCAAAGAACTTTTATTTCAATCACTGAATCCAGCAGCTATAATTATACCACTGTCTTCAGGCGAATATCAAATACCATCATCTTATTGAAGGGGACTTATCGAAGACTTACGATACTTTACTGATCTACCGCAGAAACTTGCTTGTCTTACCTCAAAATTTGTGCTGTTAAAAATAGATAATCATTTAAAAAAATGCAAGCATTTTTTTATTTTTTTTCGAGAATCTTTTTTTTCACAGACATCGCTCAATACGAATATTAAGCAATCATATTTTCGGTTCTTTTAATGAGCAGCCCCGATTCTTAAATCGAGGCAGATAATATACTAATATTTGGCTGACAGGGCAAGAAAAAAAAGCAAATTTGCACTATCAATTAACATCAGGATAGACAGTAAGCTTTATATCTTCATTATTATCAAGGAAATAGTTCAAATGCCACTCCCCTGGAAAAAGAAGTACTGTCGATTCATTTTTGTCCTTTGCAGATTCTACGCCATTGGGAAAATGAACCTTCGAACCAAGCTCACACCCCTTCTCCAGCCACCTGACCAGTTTCCAGTTGGTCATCTCGATCCTTGAATCGGTTCCATATTCTGCTTTCAGACGAAACTGTACCAGATCAAACTGCAAAGGTCCAACTGCAGCAAGAAGCGGCGCCCGTCTGGCGTTATTAGTTACCTCGAAAGAGTGCACCAATCCCTCCTGAATGAGCTGATCGAGCCCCTTCTGGAATCGTTTATAATTTGATGGCATTGGATTATGAAGAAAAGCAAAACATTCCGGTGGAAAACTGGGGATTTCATCATAGACAATCTTGGTATCTTCACTGAGAGTATCTCCTATGGAAAGAAAATCCGCACCCACCATTCCGATCACATCACCCGGATAAGCCTCATCAATGGAAACACGCTCTCTGCCAAAGATTGCATTTGAATTAGAGAGGCGAAGTCTTTTACCGGATTGAACATGTACCACAGGCATATCCTTTATAAATTTACCTGAAACAATTCTTATAAAAGCCATTCTGTCTCGATGCATGGGGTCAAGATTCGCCTGGATCTTGAAAACAAATCCTGAAAAATCCGGATTTTCAGGAGCAACCACTTTGTTAACCGAAACGCGATGTGCAGGAGGAGGGGACAATTCAACAAATCCGTCAAGCAGTAACTGAATTCCGAAGTTGTTTGCCGCACTGCCAAAAAATACCGGAGTGGTTTTTCCTGCAAAGATATCACCCAGATCAAACTGAGCTCCCACCTGCTCCACCATGGCTACCTCTTCACAGATTTTATCATAGGTGTTCACATCAAGCAGATTTCTCACTGTAGGATCTGTAATCCCGTGAGTGGCAACCGGTGCTCTGAATGCCCCCCCCGACTGTCTTTTCAAAAAGATGAACCAGTCCGGTTTTGCGGTCCCACACTCCCTTGAAGTCAATCCCTGAACCCAGAGGCCAGTTCATGGGGTAAGCTGAAATTTTAAGCACCTGTTCGATTTCATCAAGAATTGCCAGAGTGTCCAGAGCCGGACGGTCAAGCTTATTAACGAATGTTAAAACAGGAATGTTTCTTCTTCTGCAAACTTCGAATAATTTTCTTGTCTGCTGCTCGATACCTTTACCACCATCGATAACCATTACAACCGAATCAACGGCTGTAAGCACCCGGTAGGTATCTTCGGAAAAATCATTATGACCGGGAGTATCCAGAAGATTTATCCGGTAACCATTATAATCAAAATTAAGAACAGTTGAGCTGACCGAAATTCCCCTCTGACGTTCAATCTCCAGCCAGTCCGAAACCGTTTTGCGTTCCTTTTTTCTGGCTGTAACCGAGCCTGCCAGCTGCACTGCTCCTCCGTATAGAAGCAGCTTTTCAGTCAGAGTCGTTTTCCCGGCATCCGGATGAGAAACGATAGCGAAAGTTCTTCTGCGATTTATCTCTTGAGTGAAATCCATTATTTAAAAACTCCTTAATTAATAATTCCTGCAATAATGATTATAGAACCTTAATTGGCAGCAATACCAGACTGAAAATCATGAAATTCAGAAAAAACGAGTCAGAAATGTGCAGTATAAAGAAACAGGTTGTTGAGTGAGGATTTTATTAAATAAATGAGACTAAACATTAATTGGCATTCCGGTTGTGTTTTGGGTTTTCAAATATAATCTTCGCCCTTTTTGGGGGCGGAATTTTATTTGGAAAAAGGAGCATCTTAATTTGTTTCAGAGTATCGCTCATGAATAGATATGTTCTCTTTATTTACTACGTTTCCCATGTTCTTATATTATGCTTCTTTTGTCACTTATATCAAGCCACTATATTAAAAAAGGCCGGACACACTACTGTGTCCGGCCTTGATACCAGGTAAAAATATTAAATATTTTACTATTTAATTAAATTTACAGAAGATTGCATGCTAACTGTTTTACCGTTAACATCTTTACCGATCAGTTTAACCATATACACTCCGGAAGCCAGGTTGCTTACAGAGATTCTGTCTGAAACTTTGCTTGCCTTGGCGATAGAGCTGCTCTGAACAACACAACCCTTGGCATCAATAAGGCTGATTTTACCTTCAGCTATAGCAGTCTTTCCTGTCCAATTGATGTTGAGTTTGCCGTTTCTGTAAGAAGCAGTAAACGGTGAAACAACCGAGCGAGAATTGATATTGCGAACACTTGTTTTACCATCTGAAAACATGACGTTATCAATAAAAAGGAAACCACCTGCATTTTCTGCACCCTGTACTTTAAACTGCAGTTTGGCAAGTTTGGTAAGGTCAAGAGGTATCTCTTTATAGCCTTGCCAGTCTGTCATTTCTACCAGTTTGTCAAATGGAATTTCAACTGCTCTCCATTGACCTTTGGTATTGGGAATATTTCTGAAATGAACGATACCTGAACCACGGGAATCTTTCCTTGTGGGATTTTCTGCATCAGGTACATCATTGACATCACTTACTTCCATGGTCGCATATGCAAGATCACCATCTGTCATATAATTGAAATAAACAGCTTTAATGCCCTTTTCTTCTGCATTAAAATACTCTGACTTTGCTGAATCATAGAGGTTCACACCAATGCCCACAAAGCCTTTGACTTTCACTGTATCATGCTGCATTACAGCCGGGCCCAGGGTATACTTAAGAGCAGCACCATAGCCTTTTTCATTTGCACCTGTTCCATCTTTCCATTGGAGTGTCAGACGTTTTGTAGTCTCATCCTGTTTGGCATATTCCTCATCAACCTTTGATTCACCTTTAATTTCACAATCGTTGTAAGCATACCAGTATTGTTTAACCAGTTTTGAATAAGCTCTGTTATCTGCTTTTTCAAAAACACCAACCGTATCTTTGTAACCTATACCCATTTCGGCTGTTTCAGTCCACATTTTAGGAGATACAAAAGTATAATCTAGAACGTAAACGTTATCTACATCGAGGGTATCCACCAGTTCACCATCAGCAAGCTCAATATGCCAACCCAATTTTGTCAGAGCGTCAGGTGTCCAATCACGTTCTCTTTCATCTGTTGCCCAGTCCGGTTGAGCCAGATCTGTGAAAAGAACTGTTTTTGTTTTCCATTCAGGGCCTACATCTGCAATGGTATACTCATAATAGCCGAAAGTTGAATCTTTTTCAATATCAAGCTGCTGGACTTTAAATTTAACAACCAGATCAGTTGTCACATGAGATCTGATATCGAATTTGAAACCGGTCGCTTTTGAAAGGTCGAGGCTCTTTCCATCGCCACAAAGCATAGTACCCAATCCAACATAAGGTGCCGCAGTGTAAGAATAGGTAGGATACTCAACTTTCCAACCCTTACCCAATTTGAAAGGCATAGTGGCATATCTGTTTTTTGTAGTAGGATCTTCACCACATTCAAATGTATACTGCTTTATCATATATTTATCATCGGCATTTCCTTCAAAATGTCTTTCAACATTTTCTTTTACTTTGCTGCATTGAATAGTGGAAGCATCTGCTTTGGCATCGTCGGGAGCACGGACAGAACGGTCATCCTTTCCACAACCGGTATTGTCATCATAGTAATACCAGTAATATTCGAATTCATTTTCATTAGTTCCATCATCGTTATTATCAAGTAATGCATCTTCTGCAAACAGAGATGCTGCTGCACAGACTGTCACCAGCCCGAACAAAGCTCTTTTAAATTTGAAACAACCCATATGACCCCTCTTTTTAAGGTTAAACAAACAAATACTTAAAAATTTTGTTTTCATTAGATTTTAGTACACACATATTTTCATGTGGTTCATCTAAAAGTTATCAAATCCTCTATGTCCTGAAACTATAACAGACTACTTCATTTCGGGTTTAATATAGTTGCCCTTATCAATATTGTCAAATCATTTATTTTGGGCGTTTTGATGTTTTTTTGAACTATTAAAGCGTATAAGGAGACTATATTAATGGAAATGAATTGTTGTATGTTTTTTTTTAAAACTTTGATATAACTCATTTAATTAGTGGCAATTCTTTCTATGAGTTAAGGAGCATGTATGATTAAGGTTCGTAATCCCGGATTTTTAAACTGGTTACTCATCTTATGCCTGATAATACCATCTTTTTCAGAAACCCCTGTTCAAAGACATGGAAAACTGACAACCGATGGCAAGTATCTTTTAAACAAGAATGGCAAGATAGTTCAGCTTCGGGGAATGAGTTTTTACTGGAGCGATCCATCATGGAATGGCGACCAGTATTACACCACCGGCATAGTCGATTTTCTGGTGGACAATTGGAAATGCACAGTTCTCAGAGTAGCTTATGGCCATCAGGCAGGATGGAACCTCTGTGAAACAGTTATAAACCAGGCAATCAAAAAAGGCATA
>DATAMG010000068.1:0-5342 GCA_036260705.1 Chitinispirillaceae bacterium
AAAGCTGAGCTGAAAGACCCCAATTCCGGTACAGTTAAAGAACTGGAAAAAGGTAAACATTTCATCGGCAAGAAGATCATTGAAGAGGCCGGAGAGGTCTGGATGGCATCCGAATATGAAGGTAAGCAGAAGACTGCAGAAAATAAACGCGAAGGTCGCAAGGTACGCAAAGGGAGATGCGGAGAATAATCGCAAAGGTCGTAAAGTACGCAAAGGGAGATGCAGAGAATAAACGCGAAGGGCGCAAAGGTCGCAAAGGAAGATACTGAAAAATATAATTTTTTAAAAAAAAATGAAGAGAAATTATAGTTATAAATAATTCGACTGTTTCTCTTAAACCCTAATTATTACTTTCCAAACTTTGCGCTCTTTGGGTGCTTTGCGTTTTAGATTCTTCTAATCCTGCAATTTTCAGATTCTACGTTGCAATAATCATCTTAGTTATATACACTTATAAACCATTGACTATGCGTTCAATACCGTTTTTCAATATTGGAACATGGAAATTTATTAATAAACCAAGTTTCTTGTTACTTAATCGTAAGTAGGTCAATAATTTCAGACGGTCTATAGGAGGTATTATTTCCTTTGCTTTAAGCTCGACAATGAGCTTGTCTTCAACCATAAGGTCCAATCTCAAATCGGTAATTAGCTTTGCTTGCTTGTAATTGATTGGCACAATCTGTTGTCTTAAGAATTTAATCCCCTTGAGATCCAATTCATGGCACATTGCTTGTTCGTAAACAGATTCCAATAAACCGGGTCCCAGAATAGTATGTACTTCAATGGCTGCCCCGATAACCGTATATGATAATTCATTTTCATCCATAATTCTTTCCTTTCCTTATTTTTATATTAAAATGCAAAGAGAGAGTAAAAGGAACAGAGAATAATCGCAAAGGTCGCAAAGCACGCAAAGGGAGATGCAGAAAATAATCGCAAAGGTCGCAAAGTACGCAAAGGGAGATGCAGAAAAATATAATTTAAAAAAATAAACAAAGAGAAATTAAAGATATAAATAATTGGCTATTTATCTTAAAACCTAATAATTCTCTTCCTAACTTTGCGCCCTTTGGGTGCTTTGCGTTTAAATTTTCTTACTCTTTGCGTTTTATTTTTGTATCAGGAAATCGCGATCCATTTTCTAATCTCCTCCCCCGGTTTTACTTTGCGTTTTGCATAGTCGCCTAACTGGTCTTGACCTATCTTTCCCAGGGCAAAATAGCGTGTTTGTGGATGCGCGAAATAGTATCCACATACAGATGCAGCAGGCTGCATCATGAATGATCCGGTTAAGCCCACTCCGATTTTTTCTTTTACACCTAATAAATCGAAAATCTGTGTTTTTTCGGAATGGTCAGGGCAGGCAGGATAGCCTGGAGCAGGTCTTATACCCTGATATTTTATATGTAAAAGGTCGTTTATCTCCAGTTTCTCCTTAGCAGCGTATCCCCAGTAGTCTTTTCTTACCAGTTCATGAAGCCGTTCTGCAAAAGCCTCTGAGATCCGGTCTGCAAGGATTTTTACCATGAGGGCACTGTAGGAATCGTGATTTTTTTCAAAAGAAGCGACCAGCTCATCAACTCCAATACCAGCGGTAACCGCAAAGAGTCCGATATAATCGATAATTGCGGATTTTGGGGCTAAAAAATCGGACAGACAAACACTTGGCTTATTACCTTCCTTGGTAATCTGCTGACGCAGACAATGGACAACCGATATGACTGATGATCTGGATTTATCTGAATAGATCTCAATATCATCGTTATCTGTGGAATTGGCAGGAAAAAGGCCGATAACAGCTTTGGCCTGGAGAAGATTCTGATTTACTATCATAGTCAGCATTTTATAGGCATCATCGAGAAGTTTTTTTGCCTGTCTGCCTTCTTCTGTATCGTTAAGAAGATAGGGATAATTTCCTTTTATCTCCCATGCTTTGAAAAAGAAAGTCCAGTCGATATAGGAGCTTAACTCGTTTATCGAATAGTTGTCAAAGACCGTAATTCCCATTCTGGATGGTTCTACCGGAGGAGATGCTTCGATATCTATCTGGAATCTATTCTTTCTGGCAAGTTCTAAGCTTAAGAGTTGCTGGCTGATCTCGTTTTTCTCATGTTTTTCACGAAGTAGAAGGTATTCGCTGTTTATTTCATCGATAAATGTGTCTTTGTGTTGCGGAGATTGCAGTTTTCTGCAAACCTGAACTGCCAGTGATGCATCACGGACATGAATGACCGGTTCTTTATACTTAGGAGCAATTTTTACAGCGGTATGAATCTTTGAAGTGGTGGCACCACCTACCAGTAATGGAATGTTAAAATGCTGTTTTTCCATTTCCGATGCCACATAACTCATCTCTTCCAGTGAGGGTGTGATCAGGCCGCTTAGCCCGATCATATCCACATTTTCTGCTTTTGCCCTTTCCAGAATATCCTGACAGGGGACCATCACTCCCATATCAATGACATCGAAATTATTGCATTGCAGAACCACACTTACAATATTTTTGCCGATATCGTGAACGTCACCCTTTACCGTTGCCAGAAGAAGTTTTGGTTTAGTCACATTTGCGGATGCGTTTCCCTTGTGTGCTTCGATATAGGGAGTGAGAAATGCTACTGCTTTACGCATCACTCTGGCACTCTTTACCACCTGAGGAAGGAACATTTTGCCTGAACCAAAAAGATCACCAACTATATTCATACCGTTCATCAGGTAGATTTCTATGATTTTGAGGGGGTTATCCACTGTGTCGAGTGCTTCCCTGAGATCGATTTCCAAATACTCGGTTACACCTTTGACTAAGGAGTGGTTTAACCGTTGCTGCAATGGTAGCTCTCTCCAGGCGGGATTTCCGGTACTTGATTGATCTTTTTCTTCAACAGTACTGGAGGTCATCTCAATAAGTCTTTCGGTGGCATCATCTCTACGGTTTAAAAGTACATCTTCCACCCTTTCTCTCAATTCGATGGGAATTTCCTCGTAAACGGCAAGCTGTGTGGGATTGACTATTCCCATATTCATGCCGGCTTTTATGGCATGGAAAAGAAATGCCGAGTTGACTGCCTCACGCACTGTGGAGTTTCCACGGAAGGAGAATGAGATGTTGCTTACTCCACCGCTGACAAGTGCACCTGGAAGGTTGTTTCTTATCCAGGCGACTGATTTAAAAAAGTCAAGCGCATAATTTTTATGTTCATCGATACCGGTTCCTACTGCGAAGATATTGGGATCTAAAATAATATCGTGAGGTGAAAAACCGGCTTTTTCAGTCAACAGATCATAAGCTCTTTTACAGATCTGGATTTTGCGTTGCAACGATTCTGCCTGCCCCTGTTCATCGAAGGCCATCACTACGACAGCAGCTCCGTATCGTTTGATTTTCAGGGCTTTTTCCAGAAAGGAGTCTTCACCTTCCTTGAGACTTATGGAGTTGACGACTCCCTTACCCTGAACCGATCTTAAAGCTGCTTCGATGACATCCCATTTAGAGGAATCGATCATGATGGGGACTGTGCTGATATCCGGTTCAGATGCTATCAGTTGTAAAAAGGAGGTCATGGATTTGAGGCCATCGATCATGGCATCATCCATGTTGATATCGATAATCTGGGCACCGCCCTCAACCTGATCACGGGCCACATCGATTGCCTGTTCATAGTTACCGGCTGCAATGAGTTTTTTGAATTTGGCTGAACCAGCGACATTGGTTCGTTCCCCGATATTTACAAATAGGCTGTTGTTGTCAATTTTTAAAGGCTGAAGTCCGGCCAGAGCCGTGAAATTGCGGGTGGATGTTAATTTTCTGGGTGCAATCCCTTGTAAAGTTTCGTATATAGCCTTGATGTGTTGCGGAGTGCAACCGCAGCATCCTCCGGCGATATTTATCATCTGTTCTTTTGCGAATTCTTTGATTACTGAAGCCATGGACTCTGGAGTTTCATCATAACCGCCATAGGCATTGGGAAGACCTGCATTGGGATGTACGCTGACAGGGCAGGTGGCGGTATCGGAGAGTTCCTTTAGAAATGGTTTGATCTGAGAGGCACCCAGTGCGCAGTTGAAACCTACGCTGAAGGGGGCTGCATGTTCGATGGAATAGAAGAATGCAGCTGGAGTCTGCCCTGAAAGTGTTCGACCTGATTTATCGGTAATGGTACCGGAGATCATCACAGGTAAAGAGATATCGCGTTGTGAAAAAATTTCCTGAATTGCAAAGATGGCCGCTTTTGCGTTAAGTGTATCGAATATGGTTTCTACAAGCAGGATATCCACTCCACCATCGATAAGCCCCCTTGCGCAATCATAGTATGCGTTTTTTAGCTCTTCAAAGCTGATGTTACGGAAACCCGGATCATCTACATCGGGTGATATTGACAGTGTACGGTTGGTGGGACCCATTACACCTGCGGCAAATTTGGGATTGCCCGGATGATTGATCATATAGGAATCTATTGTATCTCTGAGGATCCTGGCAGAAACGCGATTCATTTCATAGCTGAGATGGGAGAGGGAGTAGTCGGACTGTGAGATTGCGTTTGCGTTGAAAGTATTGGTTTTTATAATGTCGGCACCAGCCTGCAGGTATTGAAAGTGGATTTTTATGACTTCCCGGGGCAGGGTAAGTGATAGCAGGTCGTTATTTCCTTTGAGACTGCTGAGGTGATCTTTGAACTGTTCTCCTCTGAAATCCGATTCGCTGAAAGCTGATTTCTGGAGCATGGTTCCCATGGGGCCATCCAGAATAAGGATTCGATTGGCCATGATGGAGTTGAGTGATTTGAATATGTGGGATGAGGTCATTTAATAGCTCCTTAAAAAAAAGCGATGAAAAGACAAAAATAGTTAATGTTACGACATTTTTATAAGAAGGAGCAAGGACACCAATTTAGTTGCCATTATTCACGAATTTTAGAGTAGGAGCTGTTCAAAATGCTCGAAATCAAATCCGGGTTTTGATAGGCGAGCAGAGCCGAAGCATGTTTATTGCCGGTAATGACAGATCAAAGTGTCAATTTTTGAACATTAACTGATTAGCTTCGCAATGAATTATTAGTGGAGGCAAAATGAAAGTCAGAAGTTTGTTTGTTAATCTGCCGGTAAAGGATTTGAGGGCATCTGTGGATTATTTCACCAAACTGGGATTCGGTTTTGATTCCAGATATACTGATCAGAATGCAGCCTGTCTTATTATCGGAGATAATATGTATGCCATGTTATTAGCTGAGCCCTTTTTTACCTCTTTTACTAAAAAGCAGATTACCGATTCCAGAAGAAGTTCAGAGGTGATTTTAGCATTAGCGGTGGATTCCAGGAGCAAAGTTGACAATCTGGTGGATAGA
>DATAMG010000080.1:0-21643 GCA_036260705.1 Chitinispirillaceae bacterium
AGACGCTTGGTAAATCTTTGGGAATACCGGTTTATTCGGATAGGCAGAAAAAACCGGTGGATATCGTAAAAGATGCCATGGAATATGCAAAAGGTCAGGATATTTCCATACTAATAATAGATACTGCCGGTCGTCTACACATTGATACTGATATGATGGCTGAGCTTAAGGCAATTTGCTCTTTGAGCAAACCTGATGAAATATTCTTTGTTGCTGATGCCATGACTGGGCAGGATGCGGTTAATGTTGCTGAGCAGTTTCATCAAGAGATCAGTTTTACAGGGGTAATTTTAACCAAGCTGGATGGTGATGCCAGAGGTGGTGCTGCCTTATCGATTCTTGATGTAACCGGAGTACCTGTGCAGTTTGTAGGTATTGGTGAAAAGCCTGATGCTTTGGAAATTTTTTATCCTGAACGGATGGCAAGCAGAATTCTGGGCATGGGCGATGTTGTTTCTTTGGTAGAACGTGCCCAGGAAAATATTGATGTTGAGAAGACCAAAAAAACTTGAGCGAAAAATAAGAAAAAACCTTTTTTCTTTGCAGGATTTTCTTGAGCAGCTCAGGCAAATTAAAAAAATGGGCCCCTTAAGTGATCTTCTTTCCATGATTCCTGGTGTCGGAAATTATCTTAAGGACACTGAAATTGATAATAGTGCTTTCAATAAAATCGAGGCGATTATCTGTTCCATGACTTTTGAGGAACGGGATAAACCAAATATCATCGATGGTAACAGGAAGCGTCGGATTGCGCTTGGCAGCGGGACTTCAGTTCAAGATGTTAACAAGCTGCTCAAGCAGTTTGATACCATGAAAACCATGATGAAAAGGATGAATAAGATCGCTGGTAAAAGGGGGCAGTCTGCTGCTCTCAGGAGTATGTCACCTTTTTAAACTTGAATATCTATTAATTTACACTCAACCTTATGTGCAAGGAGTGAATCTTGCCTGTTAAAATTCGTTTAGCCCGTGTTGGCAGAAGCAAAGTTATGAAGTATCGTGTTGTGGCTGCTGATAGCCGCATGTCAAGAGATGGACGTTTTCTGGAGACTATCGGTTCTTATGATCCCCAGGCTGTTCCAAAAAAGTTCGTTTTTGATCTTGAACGCACTGCCTACTGGATCAAAAATGGTGCACAGCCTACCTTAACCGTTAGAAATTTACTCAGAGAAGATCGCTTTTTTGAGAAAGTTGAAGGTCTGCAAAAAGGTCTTACTGCAGAACAACTTAATGTTGAAAGAAAAGCGGAACGTAAACGTAAGCCAAAACCCAAAAAGCAGAAGAGCTGATTTCAGGGTTTAGGTATCTTTTTTCATGCCAGAAGAACTGATTGCTATCGGTAAAATTTTACGTGCGGTTGGTTTGGATGGTTTATGCGCTGTGGAGTCGTTTGGCAGTTCTTTTGACATTATGAAATTGCCGATGGAAGTGGAAATCGGTTTGAATGAACAAACGACTCAAGTGAGCATTATTGAAGAAATCCAGAAACGGCCCAAAGGACCTGTTTGTCGTTTTAAGGGGATAAATGACCTTCAGTCAGCCGAGAAGTTAAGAGATTATTTTATTTTTATCAGTACTGAACGACTTCCAGCTCTTGATCAGCAGAAATTTTATCATTTCGAGTTGAAAGGGATGGCTGTTTATTCTGATGATAACCGTCAGATTGGGGTAGTTGAGGAGGTATATAATTTTCCTACTACTGACTCACTGGAAGTAAGGCGCAGAGACGGTGAATTGATTCTGGTGCCTATGAATGACGAGTCTATTGTCAGTATAGATAAAAAGAAACGTCTTATTATTGTCAGGCTGGGTTTCCTGGAGGAATTATTGTAACATCTTTACTGAATGATTTCGATTCTTTTTGGTTTTAACTTTATGTTCTTTGATATATTGACTCTTTTTCCTTCAATGTTTCAGGGTGCTTTTTCCGATAGCATTATAAAGCGAGCTCTCCAGAAAAAGCTGATATCCATTGATATTCATGATATCAGAGATTATTCAGAAGATCTTAAGCATAAGACTGTCGATGATTATCCCTATGGGGGTGATGCAGGAATGCTAATGAAGCCGGAGCCGCTTGCCGGGGCTATCAAAGATGCGAAGACTCGCCTTCGGGAATTAAATCCTGTGGTTGTTTATCTTTCACCTCAAGGGGAGTTACTCAATCAGCAGGTGGTTAAAAGTTTTATCAATGAGAAATCACTTATTCTTCTTTGTGGCCGGTACAAAGGAATTGACCAAAGGATATGTGATAAGTATGTGGACCGGGAAATTTCTATCGGAGATTATGTCCTTTCTGGAGGAGAGATTCCTGCAATGGTTATGGTGGATGCTATAACCAGATTGATTCCAGGAGTTTTAGGTAATCTGGATAGTGCTGAAAATGATTCCCATTATAATGGGCTTCTTAGCTGGCCTCAATATACTCGTCCGGAGATCTTTGAAGAGATGAGGGTTCCAGATGTGCTGATAAGTGGACATCATGCGAATATTTTGAAGTGGCAGAAAGAGCAGTCAATTGAGATGACAAAAAAGCGTCGTCCGGATTTATGGGGAGAAATTTCCAGAAATAAAACAGATTTGAATTTTTCAGAGTAATTTTAATTTAATCCTGTAAAAAATTAATAAATATAAACTGAGTTAGACGAGGAGGTTCCTGTGCAGGAGATTATCAGAGCAATAGAGAAAAAGCAGACAACTGGCAAGACTGTTAATTATCAGTCTGGTGACACTGTTTCCATCTCTTTTCGCATAAAAGAGGGTGATAAGGAAAGAATCCAACAGTTCCAGGGTGTGGTTATTCAGACTCGGGGAAGTGGTACGGGGACAACTGTCACTGTAAGGAAAGCATCTGGAAATGTATATGTAGAAAGAATTTTTCCGGCATTTTCACCGCTGATCTCTGAGATTAAGGTCCTTAAGAGGGGTAGTGTCCGCAGGGCCAAGCTTTTTTATTTGCGTCAGCGCACTGGAAAATCAACTCGTATTAAAGAAAAAAAATAATTTTCAAACCAGGTTTGTTATTAGTATGATATAGGAGAAGAGATGATCTTCTCCTTTTTTCTTTTGGCCTAATTTTCCCAAGCGATTGTGGAATTTAGGTTTGATGAATTATTCAGGTATTTTAGAAAGTGGAAAATTGCTAAATGAATTCTGCACAGAATCAGCTAAAAACCGGAAAACGACCGATTCAGCAGCAGATTCGTGTTTATAAAGCCGGAGAAGTTCTATTTGAGGAAGGTTCTACCGGCAGAGAGCTTTTTATTGTTCAGGAGGGCAGGGTCGGAGTATATAAAGATACCGCTGATGGAAAAGTAGAGCTGGCGGTAATTGAAAAGGGTGGCATTATAGGTGAGATGGCTTTGCTTGATGATCTTCCCCGTTCTGCAACGGTTAAAGCGCTCAGTGATGCAAAAGCACTGGTGATTAACCAGAGTTTTTTTCAATCAGTTTTCAAAGCTACGCCTGTCTGGCTTCAAAGCATTGTTAAGATTGTCGTTAGTCGTCTTCGTGATGCAAATAAGAGGGTAGACCAATCTGCTCTGAGAGATAAAGTACGGGGTATTGTATCATTGATCCTCCTACTGTTGCCTGCTAATAAAAAAGAGATCAGGACACAGGTTGCCATAGATTACAACCTGGTTGTAACTGAAGGCTTTTTTGTTACCAGGTTAAGAAAAAAAGAAATTCAGAAGATTCTGGAGTCGCTTTCCAAAAGAGGCATTCTGCGGATTGATCCTGAAAAAAAGGAAGAACCCGGAGTAATTCTGATTACTGATCTTGAAGTTTTGCAGCTTTATAATGAGTATCTTCTGCTGAGAAGTCAAAAGAAAACCTTTAAGGAATGTTTGCTATCGGAAGATGTAGTGGGGATTTTAAGCAACATTGCTTATGTAGCTCAGAAATCAGGGCAGGAGACTGGTGATGGTACAGTGTTGATGAAGTCTGCGCTTCTGGAAGATCTTTCTGAAGATAAGCTTGACCTTCTGGAAAAAAGCTTAATGGATCTTCGAAGAAAAAATTTGATAAATCTCTTTCCTTCAGATGAGGATACCGCGATTGTATTCAGCAAAGAAGTTATAATCAGGATTAAAAAGATCAAGGAATGGATGCCTGCTTTTGAGATGGAGGTATTATGAAAAATTCTTCATCTGCATCCGATAAAATCGGAAATGCGAAATCCGTTCTCAATCGTCATGAACAGCATTTCAAGCGCGGAACTCTTATGTTTATTGAAGGTGAATCAAGCTATGAAATGTTTATCATTCGGTCAGGAAAGGTTCGAATTCTTAAGCAGGAAGGTGAGTGTACAATAGAGCTGGCGGTATTAGGCCCGGGAAGTGTTATTGGAGAGCTCTCTCTTTTGGATCGTCAACCAAGGAGTGCGACGGCTCAGGTTGTTGAAGATACGGTGGTAACTGTTATTGATGAAGAATTGTTTGCACGAACTATAAGTAATGTACCTTCCTGGTTAAGCGGGATGATTCAGCTGGTGGTAAAACGGCTTCGTGATACTATGAAAAAAACCAGCGATGACATCATAACCAGAAGTATCTCCGGTTTTATTAAAATAATGCTTCTGCTTGACATCAACGAAGGTATCCTGATTGGCGATACCAGGGGGGTATCACTTTCAAAACTAAAAGAAACGGTATTTTCAATTACCGGTCTTGGTGGTTTGGACGTAGAGCGTTTATTGCTGCATCTTATACTCAAAGATATGGTATTAATTCATAGGACCCAGAGTATTAAGGAATATGTTATTCTGAAATCTCCGGAGGTACTACAGTTATATATGAATTTTTTGAGAGCAAGACAGTGTGGTAGTTTTTTAATCGGTGAAGATTTCAGTGATAATGCATTCGATTTGATCAGTATGATGCTGACTGCCGGCGAACGTAATGGCTGTAAAGAGGCTAATGCTCTGGTAAGGGTTAGCCAGCAACAGGTCGAAATTGAACTGGAGCGTGCTGGAAAGGGCAAATTTATTAACCGGGATGCATTTGAAGTTTTAGAAAATGCAAGACTTCTAATAAAGCAGGATGATGTTACCGAGACTGAGCACGGAAAACACAAAAGAACTGTTTTTATATTCAACAGTGATACACTAAAACGAGTAGTGCTTTTAAAGAGCTGGTTGTCTGTTTTTAAAGAGGAGATTTCTTTCTGAGATCATTGAAATGGTACAAATCACTCTCAAATTCAAAAAGCCGTCAGCAGGAAGGGTATTTTCTGGTTGAAGGTTTTCGTGCAACTGAGCAAATTGTCAATGCATATCCGGAATCGGTTGAGGAGATCCTTATATCAGAGATTAAAGATACATTACCCTTTGAACATAAGTGTCCGGTACGAACACTTACTGAATCTCAACTTGATTCTATCTGCACTTCACACACTCCACAGGGGATTGTATCAGTAGTTAAGCTCCCGCAGCGATGTTATACTGCTGAACCGCCACAGAATTATGGTTCAGCGATACTTATGCTGGAGCATGTACAGGATCCCGGCAATGTAGGCACCTTGATTCGTACTGCTGCTGCTTTCAATTATTCGGGAGTTCTGCTTTCATCTCAATGTGCAGACCCCTTTTCACCGAAAGTGGTTCAATCTTCTTCTGGTGCGATTCTTTCGGTATGGATTCGAAGGACTGATTATTATCTGGAAATGGTTTCCAGGTTTAAAACAGATGGGCTTGTTGTTCTGGCAGCTGATGTTTACGGTGATCAGCGGTTTGAAGATATAAAAAATTGCAGCCATGTTCTTGCTTTGGGTAATGAGGGTGCCGGTTTGTCGGCTGAGCTTTTAAGTCTGTGCAACACCAGGTTTCAGATCCCTTTTGACAGCAGTAAGGTGGAATCATTAAACGTAGCTGTTGCTGGAGCAATTGCTATGTTTTATTTGAAAAACAGATCAGTGTGTTAACATTTGCTGGCAGCTGATTTGGAATATCAGCCAAAAGTAATTCTTGATCTTCCATCTTTTTTTGACATGTACATAGCTTCATCTGCTCTTTTTAGTATTGATTGTTCATCTTCTTCGCAACGTGCTTCGACAATGCCCATTGACAGGCTTGTTTTTCCGAAGCAGAATGACTTGAACTGTTTTTGAATTCTTTCTGCAGCAATGGCAGCCTGGCGCTTATCTGTGTCTGGTAATATCATTATGAATTCATCACCACCGTAACGAAAACCCATATCGATATCTTTTCTTAAGCATACTCTGATTACCTGACCTAAAGAGCGCAGTACCTGGTCTCCCATCTGGTGTCCTTGAGTATCATTAAGTTCTTTGAAGTGGTCCAGATCAAGAAGCACCAGAGATAGTTTTCTTTCCGGGTTTCTTTTAAGTCTTGAAAGTTCCCGTTTTATCTGGTCATGAAAATGACGGGAGTTGTATAATTCGGTTAGGCTGTCGGTTATTGCCAGTTTACTCAACTGTTCGTTTTTCTTAACCAATTCCATCTCAAGTTTCTTTTTTTCAGTAATATCTTTGGCAGTTACCACCATTCCAATTATCTGATTGTCATTTTTCATCTCTGAAATACTGATATTTAAAAGAATAATATTGCCGGATTTGGTTTTCATGGGGATTTCTTCATTGACGGATTTATTTGTCCGCAGAATGGTATTAAGAATCTTGCGTTTATCAGAGATGTTTACAAACAGCTGTTCGAGAGGCTTGCCAACGATCTCTTCCTGAGAGTATTCGAAATGAAGCTCTGCTCCTTTGTTAAATTTCAAGATATAGCCTTCTGTATCAACTGAGAAGATTATATCGGTTGAATCCTGCAGGATGGTTTCAAAATATTTTGAGATGTTTTGGAACCGTTTTGTAAGCAGTTTACCTTTCCTGATTTTTTTATTCAGTTCATAAAACTGATCATAAATCCATTTAGAAATAAAAAAAGACAAAATAACAGAAATGATCAGTGATAAAATTGCGATGGCCAGCAGACCGGTGAAATAGGTGAGCAGGATCTGGACTGCCATGATGAGAAACAGCACAAACGAAAAAAAGATCTGCTGTTTTTTGTATTGATCTTTTGGATTTGGCTCTCGTGGTGAAAAATTGGGCATAATATCTTTTCAGAAGAGTGCTGTTGTTATTGTGTAACTATATAATATTATAAAATATCTGGCGGGATGCGTAAAGTCTATGTTTAGGGCAGCATAAATTAAATAATCTTCGTATATTTAATTAGACCTAAAAACTGCAGTAGCTTGGCGCCAATATCACTCAATCTATTGCGCATAAAGATTTTCAGCTATTTCGGTCTTATCACCAGTAGATAAAACCTTCAATGGCTTCAAATCTTTCTGTATCAATATCTTGCGGTTCTTAATCATCATCTGCTGCGGTTTTCAGGTTAAACATTCCTAATAATCTTTTTTAAGGTACTTTCATGATAGGTAATCAAAAAAAAACAAAGGGGCAGATCGAGTCTGAAATTTCCGATTCCATGACCCGTTTTGAAAAAGAGCATATGGGTCGGGGGCCACTGGAGACCAAGACCTATCTGATTGATGATATGATACTGGTTAGACTTAAAGGTGTACTCACTAAAGCAGAACTCTCACTGGTGAAATCAGACCGTAATATCAGGGCCAGGGAGCTGATTAAGCAGGTTCGGATAGAACTTCTGGAAAATGGGCGAACATTGCTGGAGGAAATGATCAGAAGTATAACCCGCAGGAGAGTGAAAAGTCTTTATTCTGATATAAGTACCAGTACTGGTGAAAAAATGATCATTTTTACTTTGGATAAGGCTCCGGAAGTGGAAATAATCCATTAAGTATTGTACTGATAATAACTGAAACTGAATTAATTAAAATTATTCAGTCGTTTTGAACATTGGTAATGATATTTTTTCTCCTTGCTTTGTATCTCTGCTCTTTTATATCTTTATCTGTCGGTAGATTTCGGGAGGGGCATGGTGTGCCATGTTTGGCCAGGAAATATGCCGCTAATTGGTTACTAGGGCAGTCAGGTTATCATATCCGCTTGCCTAAGAGTGGAATTGAGGGCCAAAGAATTGCTTAAATCTAAGCAAATCTCTGGTCTTTTTTTGTATCGTTAAATGTGACTCTTTATTTCTTAAGTGCAACGAAAGGGGTTTATGGTTTCCAATCAAAAATTGCAGAAATGGATCGATGAGATGGCTGCATTGTGTCAGCCCGACTCAATCGAGATTTGTGATGGCTCCAAGGCTGAATATGACCGCATGTTAAAAATCACGCTTGATAGCGGGATGGCTACAAAACTTGATGAGAAAAAACTGCCTGGTTGTGTTTTATTCCGTTCAGATCCTTCTGATGTGGCACGTGTCGAGAATCGCACTTACATCGCATCGAAAACTAAGGATGCTGCTGGGCCAACCAACAACTGGATTGATCCTGAAGAACTTAAAAATACTATGAAAGGTCTATATAATGGTTGCATGAAAGGGCGTACCATGTACGTTATTCCATTCAGCATGGGACCAATCGGTTCGAATATTGCCAAAATTGGTGTTGAGATTACCGATTCCCCTTATGTTGTGGCTAACATGCATATCATGACCCGTGTAGGTACCAAGGTTATGGATGTTCTTGGACCCGATGGTGAATTTGTACCCTGTTTGCATTCAGTGGGAAAACCACTTGCCAAAGGTGAATCCGATAATGGCAAATGGCCCTGTGCTCCACTTGATAAAAAATATATATCTCATTTCCCTGAAGATCGGACCATCTGGTCTTATGGTTCTGGTTATGGTGGAAATGCTCTGCTTGGCAAAAAATGTCTGGCTCTGCGTATCGCTTCTGTAATTGCCAAAGAAGAAGGATGGCTTGCAGAGCATATGCTGATTCTGGGTATCACCAATCCTAAGGGTGTCAAGAAATATATTGCTGCAGCATTTCCCAGTGCATGTGGTAAAACTAATCTGGCCATGCTTATTCCTACAATTCCTGGTTGGAAAGTGGAAACTATCGGTGATGATATTGCATGGATGAAGTTTGGTAAAGATGGTCGTCTTTATGCTATCAACCCTGAAGCTGGTTTCTTTGGTGTTGCTCCTGGTACTTCAATGGAATCCAACCCCAATGCAATGAAATCGATAAGTCGGGATACTATCTACACCAATGTTGCTTTAACAGAAGATAAAAACGTCTGGTGGGAAGGTATTGGGTACAGTGCCCCGGGAAAACTTATTGACTGGAATGGCAATGAATGGGATCCCAAGACAGCTGAAAAGCCAGCTGCTCATCCTAATGCCCGTTTCACAGCTCCTGCCAAAAACTGTCCGGCCATTGCACCAGAATGGGAAAATCCAGCAGGAGTACCCATTAGTGCCTTTTTGTTTGGCGGGCGTCGGCCCAGTACAGTCCCTCTGGTTCACCAGTCTTTCAGTTGGGATCATGGTGTATTTTTGGGTTCTATAGTTGGTTCTGAAGTAACTGCTGCAGCACTTGATGTTAAAGCTGGAACAGTTCGTCGCGATCCTTTTGCAATGCTTCCTTTCTGTGGATATCATATGGGAGATTATTTTGCACACTGGATCAATATGGGTAAGAAAACCAGTGCGGATAAGCTTCCCAAGATTTTCTATGTCAACTGGTTCCGCAAATCTCCGGAAGGCAAATGGCTCTGGCCGGGATACGGTGAAAACAGCAGGGTTCTCAAATGGGTTTTTGAGAGAACTGAAGGTACTGCAAAAGCAGTGGAAACTGCTATCGGTTATCTGCCAGCAATCGATGGAATCGATACTACAGGTCTTAAGGTTTCCAAATCTGATATGGAAGAGTTGCTCAAAGTTAAAAATGACGAGTGGCTCAAAGAAGTTGAGTCCATCAAAGAACATTATGCAAAGTTTGGTAACAAACTGCCTCAGAAGCTTAATGAAGAGCTTTCAGCACTTGAAGCCAGACTTAAAAAATAAGAAAATACCGGTGCGCTGCTTTTGCAGCGCATCAATCCCCCCTTGAACATTATCGGAGGGTAGAATGCCCTGGTTTATCAAAACCAAATCTGAACGGGAAGCGAAAAAGAAACTGGCAGAAAGTATTTACATTAAATGTCAGTCTTGTAATTCCCACATTTTCAAACAGGATTTCCTGAATAACAACAACGTTTGTCCCAAATGCAATTGGCATGGGAAGATTACTGCTTATGAAAGAATCGGAATTACTATTGATGCCGGAACTTTCAAGGAATTGAACGAAACCATCAATCCTGCGGATCCGTTGCAGTTTGTCGATGGTAAGGGGTCGTATTCAGATAGAATCGTTGAGGCTAACAAAAAAACCGGGCTCAACGAATCAGTTGTCACTGGAATCGGAAAAATAAATGGCTTATCGGTAGTGGTAGCGGTAATGGATTTCCGCTATCTAGGAGGAAGTCTTGGCTCCGGAACAGGAGAGAAGATTCTTCAGGCTGCCAATTATGCTTTTGAACATAAGTTACCCTATATCGTTTTTTCCGCTTCAGGTGGTGCCCGTATGCATGAAGGTATTCTTTCTCTGATGCAAATGGCAAAGACCTGTGCCGGAGTTGCCAGACTCAATGAAAAAAAATTGCCTTACATTTCGGTTCTTACCGATCCGACAACGGGTGGTGTTTCAGCGTCCTATGCAATGGTTGGTGATATTAATATAGCTGAACCGGGTGCTCTGATCGGCTTTGCCGGAAGGCGTGTTATTGAGCAAACCATTAAACAAAAGTTGCCTGATTCTTTCCAGACTTCAGAATTCGTGCAGGAGCACGGGTTTATAGATCTGGTTATACACCGGAAAGATCTCAAAGAGACTCTCCACAAAATCCTTTCTTATTATAACCGTTGAGGATTGAACATGGAATTTGAAAAACCGATTGTTGAGATGGAAAAAGCAGTCGAAAAATTAAAACATGTAAGTAGTGAGAATAAAGGGGATTTCTCTGCTCAGCTGGCTGAACTGGAGCAAAAGCTGATTGAGCGCAAAAAAGAGATCTATGATAATCTTACAGCTTTTCAGACAGTTCAGGTTGCCCGTCACCCACAACGTCCTGTTATTCAGGATTATATTAATTTGATCTTTTCTGATTTTGTTGAACTGCATGGTGATCGTTGCTTTGGTGATGATCATGCAATGATTGGCGGATTTGCAATGTTAGGGAAAGAGAAGGTGATGCTGATTGGCCATAATAAAGGTAAAAATATTGAAGAGAACATAAAAAGAAACTTTGGTATGGCCAGGCCTGAAGGATACCGGAAAGCTTTACGGTTGATGAAAATTGCCGAAAAATTTAACATTCCTGTGGTGACCATGGTTGATACATCTGGAGCCTATCCTGGTGCTGATGCTGAGGAGAGAGGGCAGGCAGAAGCAATTGCGCGTAATCTCACTGAAATGGCTTCAATCGAGGTTCCGATTGTTACTGTTATCACAGGTGAAGGTGGCAGCGGTGGTGCTTTGGGTATTGCTGTTGCAGATTCAATTCTTATGCTATCTCATTCCATTTATTCGGTGATTTCGCCGGAAGGATGCGCAGGTATATTATGGCGTGATGCTTCTTTTGCGCCAAATGCTGCAGAAGCTTTAAAAATCACTGCAAAATCCCTGCTTGAACTGGGTGTTATTGACGAGATTATTCCTGAGCCAGTTGGTGGTGCTCATACAAATCCAGCTCAAACTGCTGAAAATGTCAAGGAATGTCTTTTAAAACATATTAAAAAGTTCGCATCATTGTCCACCTCGAAACTTCTTGCTAAACGTTTCGAAAAGTATGCGGCTATGGGTAAGTTCAACAAATAACTTTAGGAATTCTCCCTTATGGAAAAGAATCAGAACCCAACGGAAGATCAATTACACAAAATTCCCCTTCGTATTACTGATACGACACTTCGTGATGCTCACCAGTCATTATGGGCAACAAGAATGAGAACCGATGACATGTTGCGCATCATTGATGTCATTGACAATATCGGTTATTACTCACTTGAATGCTGGGGTGGGGCTACCTTTGATGTCTGTTTGAGATTTCTCAGAGAAAATCCCTGGGAACGGCTCAGATTAATCAAGGCAAAGGCAAAAAATACTCCTTTGCAGATGTTATTACGCGGACAGAATCTGGTAGGTTATAAAAACTATGCCGATGATGTTGTTGATCGTTTTGTGGCGCTTGCCTGTGAAAACGGAATAGATATTTTTCGGGTTTTTGATGCCCTAAATGACACACGTAATCTGGAAGCTGCAATTAAAGCTGTCAAAAAACATGGTGGACACGCACAGGGTACACTCTGCTATACAATATCACCAGTGCATACCATTGAAAAGTATGTTCAGTATGCCAAAGATCAGAAGGATCTGGGAATTGATTCTCTTTGCATCAAAGATATGGCTGGAATTCTTTCACCTATCGGTGCAGAAAGGCTTGTAAAGGCACTTGTCAAGGAACTGGACATTCCAATTCAGCTTCACTGCCATGCATCCAGTGGAATGGCTATGGCTACTTATGTGGAAGCAGTTAGGGCTGGTGCTGGTGCAATTGACTGTGCCATCTCTTCTATGGCTGGTTTTTCATCACAACCACCTGTAGAGACAATGGCGGCAATTTTTGCTGAAACTAATTATTCTGCAGGGCTTGATATTGAAGCATTGCAAAGGGTTGCCAAATATTTTGAAGAGCTTGCACCTTCCAGAAGACAATCAAGTGCTGCTCAACAATTTATTGATCCCGGAATTCTTATTCATCAGATTCCTGGAGGAATGATCTCCAATTTCCGTTCTCAGCTGGAGATGCAGAATGCACTTGACAGGTTACCGGACGTACTGGATGAAGTAGCCAGAGTGCGTGAAGATCTTGGGTTCCCGCCTCTTGTTACTCCTACCAGCCAGATTGTCGGTACTCAGGCGGTTATGAACATAATTTCAGGGGAAAGATATAAAATCGTTCCAAACGAAGTAAAGGATTACGCCAGGGGTATGTATGGCAGATCACCGGTTAAAATATCTGATAGTTACCTTAAAAAATTCCTTGGTGATGAAAAACCAATAGACTATCGTCCTGCTGATAAGATTAAGCCTATGCTTCCCCATGCAACAGAGGGGATAGAGGCAAAACTGATTGAGCATGAGGAAGATATCATCTCTTATGTAATTTTGCCGGAGCCGGCTTTGGCATTTTTCAAATGGCGTGCACTTGCTCCTGAGCAGCGTTCGGAGACACCTGCTGATCTGGAAATAATGAAAATGAAGCAGGAGATTAAGAAAGAACAAGCACCTGTACAGCAGCAACCCGAAACAGCACCGGAGAAAACTGTAGCATCGGCTCAGGCTATAAGTTTACCAGTTAATTTTCAAGGTGTCGCCAGTGAACTTCTTGAGAAGATTGAAGGATTATATCTCGAGGAGCTTATTTTCCGTAAGGGTGATTTTACTCTGGCAGTGAGACCTTCGACAGCTCCAGCTGGGGCTTCAGTACAATATAGCCCCAAAACAGCTGTTTCAGCAGATGCGGTTTCTGCACCTGCGGCTAAGGCAGATATGGCGCCTCCAAAAACAACAAGTGTACCAGTTGAATCTAAAGCTGATTTTAAGAAGACAATTAATGCACCACTCGTAGGTACTTTTTATACATCTCCAGGACCTGGAAAGCCCAAATTTGTAAATGAAGGCGATACGGTTAAAAAAGGTGATAAAATTTGTACTGTTGAAGCAATGAAGTTATTCAACGAGATCTCTGCACCAGTAAATTGCAGAATAATCAAATTCCTGGTACAGGATGGTACTGTGGTTCAAAAGGATACTCCCTTAGTGGCAATAGAGGAGATCTGAATTTGGGGGCGATAATTTCGCCCCTTTTTCGATTTTGACTATACCCTGGTAATTTAACTGCCGATTAATGGTCAACAAAGAGGTTAACCTTACATTTTCCCGGTTGCAATATCAAAGAACAGAGAGATTTTTTCAATTTCCTCAGGCAGTATTTTTATTATTTCCTGAATATCATTTTCTGTAAACATTAAATGTGAAACATTGGTGTTATCCAGTTCCGGTGCTGCATAGTTTTTATTAATTATCATTCCGCTTTGATAACAGATCCAGTCTGCAAGATGAGTCAGGGAGATTATATCCAGATGCAGGGGATCATCTATGATATTGTGGTGATGTATTAATGGCAACTGAATTTCTGCCGGCAAACTCCATCCGCAAGTAAGCCATTCTGCAACGTGAGTGTGTGTAAAACCGAAAATCTGATTTTCTGCTTCATATAAAGGGATTTTTTTCTGATAGGCCAGGTTTAATGCTTTGTGGAAGTCTTCATGCATATATTGTTCCATTACTACTTTGCCAATATCATGCAGGAGTCCTGCGCAGAATGCTTCTTCAGGGTCGAACATAATAAATTTTTTTATTTTAGATGTGAGATATTTAGAGATAAGCCCACAGCTCAGAGAATGTAACCAGAATGCTTTTCTATCGAAAAGAGCAGCGTTTTTTTTACTTTCGGGAAACATGTCGAAAACAGTAAGACCCAAAACCATTGTGTTTATCACCTTAAAGCCAAGAACTACAATCGCATGATTTATGCTGGTTATTGTACGGGGTATTCCATAAAACGCACTGTTTGCGAGTCGAAGAACTTTTGAAGACAAGGCGATATCCTGACCTATTATAAAAGCTATATCACTGGATGAAGTGAGTGGGTCATTTATAATCTGTATCAGTCTTGATGCCACCTGCGGAAGGGTTGGTAGATTTGTAACATGCTGGACTCTGTTTTTTAGATTTTCGTTTATCTGCATTTGCAATTTTTCCGGTTTTCTAAAACATTGAAGAAAAAGTAAAATATTGCATAATATGAAGTAAATGCATTTCTGATATCCTAAATTATATTTGTATGATCAGCACTTTTAAAGATAAATCTTTATTGATATATATTTGCATTGATAATTTTTAAGAAGTTATTTTGAAGTTCTAATGGTGTTATTTTAATCAGGTTGATTGTTTAATAGTCTTTTTGAGGTCTAACTGATGAATTTTTCGCTTAAACTGCTTTTTTGTCTTTCTTTTATTTCTGCTACTTTTTTACCAGGATATTCATTTGAGCAAAATGTTATTAATCAAAACGGGCATACAGGTATTATACGAGTATATTCTGCTAAGGGGCTAGGGGCAACCCGTTTATCTTTTAATATTCAATCTGATTTAGCTTATGATAAACATTATTTATCACAGATGATTGATAGAAAAGGACTCTTTGAAATTGATCAGGAAAATTTCGACAACCAGTTTGATACTTTATTTCCGGATCCAACTTTTTTTAATATGAGATTTAATGCTGGTTATGGAATCACCAGTTTTTTGGATGTAGCGTTTATGCTTCCGCTTTATTTTGATTTGCTCAGCCACAAAAAATCCCAAAATGGTTTGGGAGATCTTGAATTGGGTTTTAAATTTCGAATTCCATGGGATGAACAACTATTCTTTCAAACTGCATTACTGTCAATGTTCAGTTTTCCCAGTGGAAGTAAACGGGATGGTTACTTTCCCAGAAGCACTTATTACTTTACGAAGTCATTAACCGGTGAAACTGTAGCTCAAGAAGATACTCTGGTTACCTGTTATTCTTCCGATAAAATGGAATCATTTTTAGCGGTCCTATTTTCATTTGATTGGAAATGGTTGCTTTTTCATGCCAATTCAGGGATCAGGATTACTCATAACAAAAAACTTGATGAACTCTTTATTATGGGTGCAGCACTGGAATTTCGTCCCTCTGAACATGTAGATCTCTTTACAGAACTATATTCTCAGATGCGTTTTTCAACAGTTAGCGATGGTTTCAGAATGAGAAATGATCCATTCAGAATCACTCCTGGAATTTCACTTATTTCAAACAATGGGATGAATTTTACCCTTGCTGGGAGTTTCAAACTATCATCGGATAAAAAGTATTCCTACTTTGATATTGATAAGAGCGGGCGTCATTTTGTTGTCGGGATTGAGCCTGCCTGGCAAATATCTGCACAGATCGGATGGAATGGCGCTTTAAAACTTCAGGATAAAGATAAGGATCTTATTCTTGATAAATTTGATGCCTGCCCGGATATTGCTGAAGATGCGGACAATTATGAGGATAGCGATGGTTGTCCGGATCTGGATAATGATCATGATGCAATACCGGACTCACTGGATAAGTGTCCGTTGAATGCTGAGGATCATGATAACTTTGAGGATGAAGATGGCTGTCCTGAACTAGATAACGATCAGGATGGGGTAGTTGATTCGCTTGATCAATGCCTGGACGTCAAAGAAGACAGAGATGGCTTTTTGGACTCTGATGGATGTCCTGATTATGATAACGATAATGACGGTGTTGCGGATTCTTTAGATAAGTGTTTAGGATCTTCTGAAGACAGGGATGGTTTTGAGGATTCTGATGGATGTCCTGATCTTGACAATGATCTTGATGGAGTGCCTGACAGTGTAGATAATTGCCGGGACTCTGCTGGGGTAGCATCTGAGAATGGCTGCCCCCAAATTAAACCGCAACCAAAGGAAATTAAAAGGGGTAGAGTCATATTAAGAGGAATTGATTTTACCTGGGGAAGCTCTGTTTTATCCACTGCTGCAATGTCTGTTTTGGATCAGGTATTTGAATCAATGGTGGCCTTTAAAGAAATTAATGTTGAAATTCAGGCCCATACAGATAATTCAGGCAACTCTGACAACAATTTAAGAATTTCACAAAACAGAGCTAATGCATGCAGGGATTATTTGATTCAGAAAGGAATTTCTGCTGACAGATTGAGTTCTGCCGGCAAGGGGCAAAAAGAGCCAATAGCTGATAATACTTCAGCTTATGGACGACAGATGAACAATAGAATAGAATTACATCGTATTGATTAATTTATAAGGGGGTTAATAGGATGAGACAACCCGCAATATTAAAAAAGACTGTTCCAATTATTTCTCTGAGTGTGGCAATGCTTAGTGTTAATGTTGGAGCAACATTTAATACCAATGGCGAATTAGGGGTGGTCAGAACAAATAGTGCCAAGACCAGTGGTAAAGCTACAATGCATATTGGAGCCGGGTTTTCTTTTGATCAGTCTTCAGAGTATCTAAAAGGGCCCGCTGATGGAAATGAACAGGTAAAAGATAATTCCGGAAATCCTGTTTCCAATGAAAATTTGGAAACTTCCAGATTACTCTCCTCAAACGCTTATTTAGCTTTTGGTATACTTGCATTCTGGGATATTGCTGCAAGTCTGCCGATTTATTATGATTGGTCTGGTATCGAGAAGCTCAATGAAGGTGGACTCGGTGATCTGGAATTATCCACAAAAATCCGTATACCTACTGCCAGTAAGGTTTTTTATCAGGCTTATCTGGCTGCAGTTACTATTCCTACTGGTATGAGGAAAAATGGCTTGTTTCCCCGTCATTCATATTACCTAAATGAGGATGTCAATCCTGCAAAATCCTTCTATTCTGCTTCTGTACCGACATTTAAAGCTGAATTTCTTCTTACCTGTGATTTGGGTGGAATAATAGAAAAATTTCCGTTGCAGTTACATTTGAATGTTGGAGGAGTACTATCAGGAGTCGATCAGAACAATACTATTATTGGCAGTTTTGCAGTTGAATACTCACCTGTGATATTTATATCAATTTTTACTGATTTATGGACTGAATCCAAAGTCGACAACTTCTCATCTGGCAATTTCAGATCTGACCCTATCTATTGTTCACCAGGTATTAAGTTTAAAACACCTTCGGGTATTTATCTGAAACTGGCTGGAGATATTTCCCTTTCTTCGAGCCGTTCAAGTGACCGGCTTAACTGGAACCCGGCAAATGGTAATGGTGCCCAATACCAATATTCTACCAGTGTCATTCCCAAATTCGGAGCACAGTTCCAATTTGGCTGGAATGGCTTTATGGCTGTGCAGGATGATGATCGGGACGGGATTAAAAATGACAAAGACAGGTGCCCAAAAGATGCAGAGGACATTGATGGATTCCAGGATGATGATGGTTGTCCGGATATGGATAATGACAATGATGGCATAGCGGATTTAAAGGATAAATGTCCAAATGAAGTTGAGGATAAAGATGGGTTTGCGGATGAGGATGGATGTTTTGATCAGGATAATGATGCTGATGGCATAGCTGATCTTAAAGATCAATGCCCTAATATAGCTGAGGATTTTGACGGGTTTGAAGATCTGGATGGTTGTCCGGATCCGGATAATGATAAGGATGGGATTGCGGATAGTCTTGATAAATGTCCTAATGAAGTTGAAGATTTTGACAATTTCGAGGATAAGGATGGTTGTCCGGAACTGGATAATGACAAGGATGGAATTCCTGATTTAAAAGATAAATGTCCCAATGCATCAGAGGTTTTTAACAACTTCCAGGATGAAGATGGTTGCCCTGATACTTTGAGAAAAGAACCGGATATGCCTAAGCAGCAAACCCTTCAGGGAATTCTGTTCAAGAGCGGAAGTCCGGAAATGACCTTTGAATCATATCAATATCTGGAACCTGTTGTAAAGCAATTAAAACAATATCCTGAAGTCGAAATTGAAATCAGGGGACATACTGATAGTAACGGCAAGTACAGTAAAAACATGCAACTTTCGCAGATGAGAGCAGAATCGGTTCGTCAGTATATTATCTCCAAGGGAGTTGACCCTGCCAGAATACGGGCTACTGGTTTTGGCTCATCCAGCCCAATAGCAGATAACAGGACTGCTGCTGGACGGGCTATTAATCGCCGCATTGAGGTGATAAGGGTAAAATAAAGAATCAGCTGAAATCAAAATCTGGTCTGGTTGTATTTTTTCAGACCAGATTTTTTTTAATTCAAGGCAGCAGGCCATGAAAATTAAATGAGGTTTAACAATTCCTAAATAAGACCCGGCTTATTTGAGTACTTATTATAATGTATTTAGCAAAATGTCTATGCAATACAGCCCGCTAAGGATCATAAGGTGGGAAATCCTTTTTTTACCTTTAATAATCTGCAACGCCATTACTGCCTGACTCGAATTGTAACATTCATATGTTTTTTTCTGGTTATCCAGGCTGAAGCCAAGCTTTGCGGTTCACTAAAGAAAATTATTTCATCTGATTCAATAGTTAAAGTATGGGTCTTTTTTAGTGATAAACCGGAGAGACCATCAGCAAATCCTGTATCGGCAAGAGCTGCAGCAAGGCGCAAACGAAATAATTTTACCAGCTCGACTGAGATGGATTACCCTGTCTGCTCTAGTTATATCAAGAAAGTTCTATCAACCGGAGCTGTTTTAGGTCAAGTATATAAATGGGAGAATTGTGCCAGTTTTTATATAATTGCTTCCAGGCTACCTGAGATCGCCGGTTTACCAATGGTCACTAAGGTGCAACCGGTTTTTTCTTCTCATTCCAAATGCATCAGCTCTGAAAACAACTTACACAAAACAGGTTTGGTTGATAGTGTATACGGGTTGTCTATTGATCAATTAAAGCAACTGAATATTCCTGCGGCACACGGTTATCTGAAAAAATTCAGAGGCATTCAAAATCCTGGTAATGGTGTTATGGTAGCAGTATTTGATGCTGGTTTCAGATTTGATCATAACTGTTTTTCTTATCTGAGAAAGAACCACTTAGTCAAGGCTGCCTGGGACTTTATTGATAATGATTCTACTGTTTATGATCCGGATTCTATTTATCTCAATCCAAATTCACAAAACTATTCAAATGATATGCATGGTTCAACTGTTCTGAGCCTTATCTCTGGTTATGATCCCGGATCATTTTTAGGATCCGCATGGGGTGTTGATCTGGTGCTCGCAAGAACAGAAAACGGAATATTTGATGGTGAATTTCATTTTGAAGAAGATAATTGGTTTAGAGCAATTGTATGGGCTGAGAGTATTGGAGTTGATATTGTCTCAAGTTCTCTGGCGTACAGAACCGATTTCTTAGACTCGACGATCATTTATCGATCTGGTGATTCTGTTTATACACAGGATTACCAGTACTCTGATCTGGATGGAAAAACGGCATTGATTTCAAGAGCTGCACTCTATGCTATCGAAAGGGGTGTGGTAATTGTAAATGCCATGGGCAATGAGGGATCGCATACTTTGGGGACTCTGTCTGCTCCTGCTGATGTCGAAAAGGTAATTTCAGTTGGGGCTGTTACTCCTTCAGGCAATATCGCTTATTTCAGCAGTACTGGCCCCACAGCTGACGGTCGAATAAAACCTGATGTTGTTGCTCCTGGAGTAAGTATTACCATTCCAAATGTTTACGGAGATGCTCGATCTTATTCCACTTCTGGTCGGGGGACATCTTTTGCTACGCCGTTGGTTTCGGGTGTGTGTGCTCTGATTATGCAATCTTTCTCTGGTTGGACTGCAGACAGTATACGACAAAAACTGTTCAAATATTGTAATTTGTTAAATGGTAGTGAAACTGCAGATAGCTACAGTGGAAGAGGGGTGCCTGATGCACTTTTGTCGTGCATGAAAGATGATGAAGTTTACATTAAAGTGAAAGATTCTACTGGTTATCCGGTACAGCATGCACTGATTACAGGCCAGAATTCTGATTCTCTCGGTATCACCGACCAGGATGGTGTATCTCTGATTTCGATTTCTGGAAAAAAAACTCCATGTAATTTGTTTGTTAATTTCGCCGGTATACACCAAATGGTTACTATAACTTCAACTCCATTCTATAAGGAATTGCATTTGGTAATCAACACCGGATTAATGGTTTGTTTGACAGATCAAAAAGACTCGGTTATTCATGGGGGTGTGATATATTATAGAATCCCAGGTGTGCAGGATGATTTTATTAAAAAGACAACCGACTCTTCAGGAAAAGTTTCTATTTCCAACTATCGTGAAATACCTGCACAAATTTATGCGACAGCTCAAGGGTACTGCAGATCAGATACCGTAAATGCTGAAATATGTTCCGGACTTTGTTCTTTGAGAATACAGCTTGAAAAAATACCTGATTACAGATTGAATGTATACCCGAATGTGCTTAAAAAAGGCAATCAAAAGGTTCTGTATATTGACTATATTCCTGGTGTTGATGTCAATAATAATATTCTACTTTCAATTCGTGCAATCGATGGGGCACTTGTCTGGAAAAAACCTTTTTCTCCCGGTATTACTGAGAGAGTCAAAATAAGATTGGAAAATGAACTGAATCATATAACTCCGGGTTTTTATTTTTTGATACTGGAAAACAACAGGAAGGTATTTCGCAGGAAAATTTTGATTGCTGGATAAACGGCTGCTTGTGGTTAAAGGATGAATCGTTGTTTCTGAAAAAGTGGATGTTATATCCTCCCAATTAATGGTATAATTGAAATTAAATGAACAGTTACAGTCAAACCACATTTAAACCGGTCAAAATTAATTGGGAAGGTTCTTTGTTTGTCCACCATAGTCTGGGAATGGTCAACAGGGAACTTCTTAGCGAGCTTGTTGAGGATTACCGGCTTAATGTAGGTCATGTTGCTTACGAACCTGATCAGTTTTCTGCTGATAGTTTCTCAAAATATCAAGATCTTTCTAAAATCAATAATAAAAAGATAGAAAACGCCGATGTTTATATAAGGCATCGATGGCCCCCGGATTTCAACAGGCCAAATACTAGCAAATTTATTT
>DATAMG010000089.1:0-27022 GCA_036260705.1 Chitinispirillaceae bacterium
CCAAATGATGATCAGATTTGGTATTTTACAATCTGAGTTGCAAAAAAAAAATCAGCAAAGGAATTATTTATGCCCCGGTTATTCGTAGCTATAGATATTCCGGAACGAATAAAAGACGATATCTCTTCAACCTACATGGCAATACCTGGAACCAGGTGGGTCGATGACGCACAGCTTCATATTACCCTTCGGTTTATAGGAGAAGTAGATAACAACATAACAGAAAAGATAACACATTCGTTGAACGCAACCATAATTCCACCTTTTAATCTGATTCTAAAAGGCGTCGGCCACTTCCCTCCCCGGAAAATCCCCAGAATCCTCTGGGTAGGGATTTCTGATAACCCTGAACTTATTAGATTACAAAATAAAATTGAAAATTCGATCATTTCAACCGGAATCCAACCAGATACCAGAAAATTTCATCCACACATTACTATTGCACGACTTAATGCAGCACCAGAGGAAAAAATTGCCATGTTTTTATCCGCCAACAGCCTTTTTAAAACAGAACCATTCGAGGTATCGCAATTCCATCTATATAGCAGCCATCTGAAAAAAGATGGTGCTTATCACGAAATACTTCAATCATATAGACTACAGTAACTTTCAGAGTTGAGTCCATACTAAAAGTTAAAGGTTTAAACATTTCAACTACTGAATTTAAAAAAGGCATTTTTAACGAAAGTTAGGTCAATTTCCGCTCACATTGAGCCAGGTCGAAATGTGATTTCTGACTTTTTATTTCGAATCTACCCTTTTCTGTTCTGTATAAATTTCATAGTAGCGGCAGCATTACTGGTGATAAGCAATTCCTCAGGAAAATCCACCATTTTCAACAATGGAGCTACCGAACTGTCCTGTCCCAACTCCTGAATCGCATGAGTATCGCTGCAAACCGCTATCTGACACTTTTCCTGTTTACATATCCGAAGAAGATTCAGTGTATCATCGACACTACTTCTTGAGTAAAGTATTCTTGAATTGTTCAATTCAAGGGCTATGCCTGAAGCAGAAGCTTTTTTAGCAATAGACAGGTAATCCAGAGGATAAATAGAATCATTAGGATGGGTTATTATGTCTATGGCAGGATTCTTTTCCATTGCACGAATTAATAACGAAGTATAGTACTCCCTGGGACAGCCCTTGGGAGTGTTATGATGTATTCCAAGCAGTACAATATCCATAAATGGTAGAAAAGATTCCGGCAGGTCAATAGCTCCCTGCTCATCAAGAATATTGCATTCGATTCCTTTTAGTAACCTGATATCCTCAAAAGGACATCGGAATCGATTGTAAAATACATCATTGAGCCTTCCTCCCATAGTAAGCCCATGATCGGTAATGGCTAAACCTTTCATACCTGTAACTCTGGCCTGATTAATAAGTTCCAGAATCGTATGAAGTCCGCAATGGCTGAATAATGAATGAACGTGCAGATCGATTTCCAACATGGAAGCATTGCCTTATAAAAAAAGAGCAAAGCATTCATGATGCCTTGCTCTTTAATAATGTGGAAAAATTATCTCCGGGATTTCTTAACTGCTTTTTTTGCACTTTTTTTAACAGGAGCAGCTTTACGCACAACCACTGCTTGTTTTGACTTGGCAGGCACTTTCTTAGCTGCCTTTGCCGGTGCTTTCTTCACCGGTTTAGCAGCAGTCTTTTTCTTAGCTGGTGCTACAACCACCCGTTTTTTCCCTGAAACAACCTTTTTTATCTGAGCTTTCTCTGTCATCTTCTCCTCAACTGCAGCCTGTGCAGCGGCAAGACGGGCAATAGGAACCCTGAATGGAGAACAGGAAACATAATTCATTTGTGCACGATGGCAGAATTTAACAGATTCCGGATCACCACCATGTTCACCGCAAATCCCTACTTTCAGATCAGAGCGAGTGCTGCGACCACGCTCAATTCCGATTTTTATAAGCTGCCCCAACCCTTCCTGATCCAATGTCTGGAAAGGATCTGCTGGTAATATTTTCTTATTTAAATAAGAGGGCAGAAAACTGCCGATATCATCACGTGAAAATCCAAAAAACATCTGGGTAAGATCATTGGTACCAAAAGAGAAGAACTCTGCGGTCTCAGCCATTTTATCGGCTGTCATAGCTGCACGGGGAATCTCAATCATAGTGCCAAATGTGAATGGAATTTTTTTGATCTCCAGATTACTGCAAACCTGTGAATAGATAGTATCTACCAATTCTTTTTGATTCTTAAGTTCAGATTCAGCACAGGTTACCGGAATCATAATTTCCGGATATGCTTTCTTACCTTCTTTTATCAGTTCACCTGCAGCCTCAAAAATTGCTTTTATCTGCATGGTAGAGATCTCCGGATATGTCACACCAAGTCTGACACCACGATGACCCAGCATGGGGTTGTTTTCTTTAAGACTGTCACCCCGTTCTCTAACCTGATTTACATCTATGTTAAGCTCTGCTGCCATTGCAGCAATTTTGTCTTCACTATGGGGAACAAACTCATGAAGAGGTGGATCTAAAAGACGAATTGTAAATGGAAGCCCATTCAGTTCTTCCATGGTAGCCTTGACATCTCTTTTCACAAAAACTGATAGCTGATCGAGTGCTTCCTGACGTTCCTGAGCACCTGTACTCATGATCATTTTACGAAGCAGAAACAGAGGTTCATCACTTCCCTCTCCGTAAAACATATGCTCGGTACGAAATAGTCCAATCCCCTCAGCACCAAAACTTACCGCTCTTTTTGCATCCGATGGATTATCCGCATTCGTTCTGATTTTAAGAGTTCTGAATTTATCACACAATTTCATCAGAGTGCTATATGATTCGTTGTTTTCCAGATCTACATCGACTAGTTTCAACACACCCTGATAAACCAACCCTCTGGTACCATTAAGAGAGACCCAGTCTCCTTCTCTGATAGTTATGCCAGATTTTGTAGTAAATGAATCATGACTGACACTTATGTCAGAACACCCTACAATACAGCATTTGCCCCAACCACGAGCAACCAGAGCAGCATGAGAAGTCATACCTCCTTTAGAGGTAAGGATAGCCTGAGCTTTATGCATCCCATCAACGTCCTCTGGAGATGTTTCCTCACGAACCAGAATTACTTTTTCACCTCCGGCTGCCCACTCAACTGCTTTTTCAGAATTAAAAACAACTCTTCCAATTGCACCACCAGGTCCGGCAGGTAAGCCCTTGGCAATGGTTGCGACCTCAAGTTCTGCTGCCGGATCAAGCATAGGTAAAAGAAGTTCCACCAATTGAGTCGGAGCTACCCTCATTAATGCCGTTTCCGGACTTATCAACTTTTCCTTAACCATTTCGGTAGCCATTCTTACAGCAGCGACCCCATTGCGCTTACCGATCCTGCACTGAAGCATGTAAAGAGTTCCATCTTCTATTGTAAACTCAATATCCTGCATGTCATGATAATGTTTTTCCAGTCGACTCTGAATACTATAAAGCTGTTTGTAAAGCGTGGGCATAGCTTGTTCAAGAGTAACAAATTGCTCACCATGTTCATGACGGGAATATTCATTAATAGGAGCAGGTGTGCGAATTCCGGCAACAACATCTTCACCCTGAGCATTGATTAAATACTCACCATAGAACTGATTCTCTCCAGTTCCCGGGTTACGTGTAAAAGCCACTCCAGTACCGGAAGTCTCCCCCATATTTCCAAAAACCATACTTTGCACGTTGACAGCAGTACCCCACTCATCAGGAATTTTTTCGATTCTGCGATATTCGACAGCTCTCTTACCATTCCAACTCATAAATACCGCACCAATGGCTCCCCAGAGCTGATCCAGAGGATCTTCCGGAAAAGGATTTCCCAAAACATCCAACACTGTTTGTTTGAATTCCTGCACCAGTGATTTCAGATCATCTGCTGTCAGTTCAGTATCATTAGCAAAGCCTTTTTCCCGCTTAACCTGCTCAAGCCGTTCATCCAGAATTTTACGGATTCCTTTTCCGCCACGCGGTTCCAAACCTTCAGCTTTCTCCATCACAACATCGGCGTACATCATGATAAGGCGCCGATAGGCATCATAAGCAAAACGCGGATTCTGAGTTTTTGCTATCAGTCCTTCGATGGTTTGGTCATTAAGACCAATATTCAGTACAGTATCCATCATTCCAGGCATTGATTTTCGCGCACCAGACCGTACAGATACCAGAAGAGGCTTTTTTGTATCACCGAATTTACGGCCCATGAGTTTTTCGACTTTACTAAGTGCAGTCTGTACCTGTGTTTTTAACTCTTTGGGATAATTTCTGTTGTTGTGGAAGTAATAATTGCAAACATCTGTAGTTATCGTAAATCCGGGAGGCACAGGCAACTTCAAATCTGGATGCCCTGCCATTTCAGCAAGATTGGCCCCTTTGCCACCCAGGAGATTTTTCATCGACTCATCTCCGTCGGCACTTCCTCCACCAAAAGAATAAACATACTTCGGCATTTCTATCCTCCGATGCTCAATGTTGTGATATGTAATTTGTGGGAATTTTTGGCGATTAAAAGATTTTGTTATGAGAATTATATCAAAAGCAATCTTTTAATATAAATTAACCAAATCTGCCCATCAAGAAAAACCATTCAAATTCTGATTCAGATAATTCTTTCATTGAAACGCGGATGGAAGAATTATAATTTGAAATATATGAAACGACATGCACTGGCTTTATTGCTCCATCCATTTAAAAATCGGCTGATGCCCAGAACGGCACTCAAGGATGCTATAAATGCATTCACTGTTAATTTACTTTCCATTGCCAATGATTTTCCGCATCTTCGCTTTAACCTGGTATTTCCCGGTTATTTTCTGGAATCCATGGATATACTGCTACTGTCAAAAATGCGTGACTTGTCCAAAAAAGGCAGCCTGGAATGGATTTTAACCGGCTATACTGAACCTTTTTTGAGTCTTTCACCTCTGGATTTGACCACTCATAATATTAATCACGGAATACAGCTGTTTTCTGAGCTGACTGGTGAAACTCCGTCTGGTTTTCTTCCTCCCTTTTCCAACTGGGAACCATTTCTTATTGATATGCTCTCAAATGCCGGACTCAACTATGCAGTTCTGAGCCAGGAACTTTTCCCAATACAAACCAGATACAGCTGCGGATACTGGATGGCAGAACATACAGGAAATGCGCTGGCGCTTATAGCCTCCAACATTATTAATCCAATGACCGCTCCTGCTCATTTTATTGACTGGCTTAACCAGATCTATTCTCAGGATAAAAATGAACTGGCATCCGATAAATTCACTACAATCCATTATATGATGCCTTTGGGTGGAAGCAATGATCCGTTCCGCTGGTTAAGATATGCTGCATCAGAAATAGACAAATATCTTCTTAATTTCCAACCTGTGCGTTTCAATGAATTTATTACTTCCACACCTGCACTGGGATTGCAGTATGTTCCTTCGAGTCTGCTGATAGAAGACAACAAACAAACAGATCAGCATTTTCTTAATTACCTTTATTCATTCGATCAAATAGGTATTTTACAACGTAAGCTTCTTGATGTCAATAAAAAACTCAATGCTGCAAAAGATTCAAAATCGATTGCTCCACTTATCCGTCAATTGTGTATGGTACAGGATATCCATCGTCTGCTTCCGGGAAAGGAATTCGGTTTTGAAAACACCAGTGATCGTCTATGGTCATATGCAAAACTGATAAGTATAGAACGAACCCTTTATATAAAGAATGATATTAAAGGCGGGCAGATTAGAATTACTGATTTTCTGAAAAATGGAGTCAAGACAATAATCCTGTCCAATAAATCTCTTAAAGCTTATATCGACAATATCAGTGGGGGCCAGATCTTTGCATTCGATTTTCGGGACCGTCACATCAATCTTTGTGCAGCCTATTCACCCCAGCAACACCAGCCTCCCAATATTCTGGTTGCAGGTAAATCAAGAACCTGGTTCATCGACCGCATTCTCCCCCAGGACTGCAGAAGTTCGGATCTGATTAATGGAGCAGTTAAAGACCTGGGCAATTTCATAAATGGCCCGTTTGAATATAAAGCACGCAAAATTTCTTCAGGAGTAAGAATCGTTCTTGAACGTCGTGGATCTATTTACAGAACAGATCGTTTCAGCCCGTTAAGCATGGAAAAAGTATACGGTCTGGAGCAGGATTCTCCCATTTTCAATTTCGTATATCAATTATCTAATCTCTCTCTAATGGATTATCATTTTAAATTTGCCACTCAGCTTACCTTCAGCTTCCCTGGGCTGGGTAGTGGAGATGTTAAAATTCGACACGGATCGCAGGTATTTGATAAACCAGGGGTAGAATTTTTCCAATTCCAATCTGCCACAAAATGGCTTATTGAAGATCGACTGGGTGGCCTTCGACTATACTTTCAAACTCAGAAACCTTTTGACATCTGGTGTATTCCGGCATCATCTCAGGAATATCCTTCTGAACCATCACAGGGAATTACCATTATTCTTTCCTGTAATGTGGATATGGCACCATCATCCCAATGGAAAAACATCGGAAAAATTACCTTCAGAAAACTCAGAAGAAAAGGTGAATACATAGATGCACTTTGAGAGTCTGGACATAATCATAGAGGGACGGAATGACACTGTTTTTCTGTTTCTTTCTGGGCCATTTCGAAAAGAATTCATTCCCCATATGCGGGAAAAATTCTCAGTACTTCTGGAAGATGGCAATCGTCGCTTTATGGTTAATATGGAAGATGTTACAAGCATTGATGATTCGGCTGTTCAGATGTTTTTAAAACTGCTAAATGCAGTAAAAGCAAAAGGCGGTGAACTGGGCCTCATCTTTAAAAACGAAACTCTAACCAGAGCATTTGCCCCCTTTCTAAACCTTATTCCAGTATATCCCGATGATTCCACTGCCGCACCAGGTGGTATTCTGGCCAGTCTCAGACGAAGAGGCATTCTTCTCTCACGCAAAACAGGTATCCGTATTTCACGCCCGGTAGCCATTTTTGTTCTGGTAGTCTTATGCGGATGGTTTGTTACACTGCTTTTTATAATACGACTTCAGAACCGCAATCTTAAAGAGCAACAACATGAACTATATGAGCTTTCCACATATAAACAACGGGCGATAATTGAGATTAACAGAATGCAGGAAAGGCTTCGCCCTCTGGAACAGCTTGGAATCGTTAAAGATACAATTCAGAATCAGCCATGACTAAAAAAAATAAAAATGTCAGAGTAGGCATTCTGCTCCATGGAAGCAAAATCTGGATATCCGAGCTTAACAGTATTATCTTTACAGCTTTACTGCTTGCCTGCTTCACTTCATTGAGTCTGATTATTCTTAACAATGAACATTCACTTCATAATTTCACAAACAGCATTACAGCTTTAAAAAAAGAAAACCTGATACTCAAATACACTCTGGAGGAAACTATAGAAAAAACCAGAATAACCGAGCTTCTATACGACTTCGCAGGTAAAAAAGTCACACCGCACATTATTCAAAAACTGACTGACCTGGTCTTCTCCAGCAGCAGACAATTCGGATATGATCCGGTTCTGCTCTTAGCTGTAATACATGTGGAAAGCGTTTTTGATCCAAAAGCTCTGGGCAGATACAGAAGCGGGGATCTCAGTGGGGCAATGGGACTTATGCAAGTCAAATTTGAAACTGCACAGGAAATGGCCAAACGCCTCAATATCAACCTCAACTCCAAAGAAGACCTTTTAAATCCGGAGGTTAATATTGCCATAGGAGTTGCATATCTGACACACCTCATAAATCGCTTCAAAAACTTTAAACTAGGCCTGTTAGCCTATAACCAGGGTCCACAGACTATAAAAACGACATTGTCTAAAAATGAACCGCTTTCTATTAACTATTACAGAAAAGTCTTAAATTCATATTACAAATTGCAAAAACTTGCAAAAACCAGTTCAGAAATGCAAAACATTCAAACTGATTTCAAGTAAATCTTTTCAGTTAAATAATATACTATGAGAAATTACAATCATTTCCTCTTTTACTCGACGCAAGCAACTCAAAAATCTATCATACTTGACCCGGCACAAACGACTCATGCTGTCAGAGTACTCAGATTAAAACAAGGTGACCACTTCAATGTGACTGATGGCCAGGGCACACTTCTTACATGTTCTCTTGACGGTGTAAATGATGGCCAGGCATGTGGAAATATCATTCACAGTGAAATCCGCAACCGAATAGCATCCAGAATTCATCTCAATATAGGAATACCTGATCGTGAAGCACTGGAAACAGCTGTTGCAGATTGTGCTGCACTTGGAATAGAGCGCATTACGCCTGTAATCTGCGATTTCTCTCAGGACCAATGGTGGAACAAATCCTGGCCTAAACATCATGAGCGGCTAAAAAACAAAATGGTTGCCGCAATGAAACAATCCCTTTATCCCTTTTTACCGGAACTGGATAACCCGGTGAATCTTGCCAATGCTCTGGAAAAAAGCTTCAGTAAAAAGATAACTGCAGATCCTGAAGGCAAATCGCTTAATACCTTCATAAATGCTGATAGTTTTCCGATATCCTGTTTTATTGGCCCACCCGGTGGCTACAGTAGCAATGAACTCTCACTGCTTCAAACTCATGGATCAATCATGGTAAAAATCGCACCCACCCGACTGCGAACCGAACTTGCAGCTGTCGTACTCAGTGCTCAGTTGCTCTCTTTTTGTTAACTTACCGGCGATATCCTTTGTACACCATTATTAAAAACTGAATACTGTGGGTAAAAAATGTTTCTTTGTAGTTAACACCGCTTGAAGGAAAAAGCTCCATCATTTTGTAAAAAACCGGTTTTCCATAGCGTAAGCAATACTGTAATGTAAAAGCCCGGTCTCTGGCAATCATTACCTCAACACCAGCACCTCCAGTTAAACTCACCGATGAACAGGTAAATGAGTTAACAAAATCATCAATGTTTTTTTCTCCTAATCTTGATACATGAAAACCACCTCCAACCGATAAATAAAAGGCAGCTTCTGAATTAAGCCGTAATGGCAACTGAAGTGCAGGTATTATAGAAAACTGAAGCAACTTACTCTTTTTTACACCATTAAAGGATTCATAAGGATCTTCATTCGCAGCACCAAATTCCAAACTGAGTGGTACCTGTAATCGCACCATCCTGGCAAGTGCAAACCGCTTACCCAAAATTATCCCCATAGATGGGATTTCAGCTCTGGCTATGTCCTGCTCTCTGCCATTGGAAAGCTGCAGATGACCAAGCCTGTCATTATAGGAAAAACCTGCCCCGGCAAAAAACATCCTGTCAATTACATTTAAAGCGAATAGATTTCCTGACAGAAATAAGGAAATCACTATTACCTGTAAAATCCATCGTGTCATAAAATTAACAATCTATTGTATTATTACAATCGTTTCTGTAATTAAAACCAGTTAAACATCTTAAAATGCTTATCTAAATTAATAATCCACACCCAATATCTCAATAATGTTTTTAATTTCTTTAAAGGCATCTTCTGCAGAAATCTCATTTACATCTCCAGATTGGCTGGCTACCAATTCTCTGTTTGTTACATCATAAGCACGCCATCTGATCAGGTTTTCACCTGCAATACAATAAAGTGCCACCACCGGAATCCTAGCAGCAGAAGCCAAATGAAGAAACGCTGTGTCAGGTGTAAACAATAAACCGCAGAAACGGAGTATTTCTGCTGTAGTCAGAAAATCTACCGCAGGTGCAATGTGAAAACCAGTCTGGACCGCAATCTGACCGGCCCATTGATTCTGTTCACCATGTGAAAATAAAATTACCCTCACCGATTCACTGAATTGTTTCCGAATCATAAGGGCAAGCTTCAAATAATTATCAAATGTCCATTGACGTACCTTCGCTCCGGCTGACAGATTTAGCCCCATAATGAATTTATCGGTCCCAAAGTTTTTAATAAAATCGGCCGCTGAAGATATCTGTTTTTCATTAGAATAGATATGTGGATGAAAATCGTTGGATTTGAACCGATAATTCAGAACTTTTTCCAATAAAACCCTGTTCCTGTCTATAATGTGCAATCCTGGAGTATCTGTGGTAATATCAAAATATCTGGAAAACTCAGCTTTGTGCATCCCGGCAATCCTGATCCCAGCAGTTCTCAAAAAACAGGCTAACATTGTAGAAGTTCTTGAAACACCCGGAGTAAGATCGATAACCATATCAACCTTATTTTTACAAATCCATTTAAAGATAGCAATCATTGCCGGTAAAGAATGAAAATTGACTATTTTTATATTATTGAGATCCTGAGAATTCTCGATAATTACATGGTTATAGGGACTGCAAACAACAGTAATGTTTATCTGAGGCAGCTCAGTTTTTATCGCACGAAATAACGGCGTGGCTACCAGCATATCACCAAGCTTTCCAGGGCGAAGAAACACTATGTGTTCTGAATGCCCGGAACTATCTTGTAAAGACTGTTTTCGATAGAAAAGTGAAATGAACAGACCTGGCAATTTATATCTAAGCAGATTTTCTATCTTTTTCTTCACATTATTTCTCATCGAAAACCGGTGGTTTGGAATTCTTCATTTCCCACAGTTTTGCATATTTACTGAAAACATAAAATGCATTGACTACTGAATGAATCAGTCCCTTTGTTCCTGCCAGAAATCCACCCTGAAAAATATAGCATTTTAAAAATTTCAGCATGGAGTTGAAAATCATATGAAATAAAATTAACTTAGTACCTTTTTTAATTTTATCACTTGCCAGTCTGGAGGAAAACTGATTCATCTTTTCAATCTGGTGGTACAAATCCCGGTAAGAAAAATGAATTATGTCTTCTCTGATTTTTCCAATTCTGGCACCTTGTTTCATAATAATCTTATCATGAGGATCTTGACCACCACTTCTGCCACAGGTTTTATCGAATAAACGGATTTTTGCGTCAGGGTACCACCCGCCATATTTATAAAATCCGTTTATATAATAATTCAATCTATTGATTGTATAACCATCAGCTTTAAATCCTTCACTTTTTAACCGGAGAATAACCTCTATTAGATCTGAGGTAACTCTCTCATCAGCATCTATCCAGAATACCCAATTGTTTTCAGCAAGGCTTATGGCATGGTTTCTCTGATTAACATACGTATCAAATTTTCTTTTGAATATTTTTGAGGTATAACTTGCAGCTATATCCAGAGTCAAATCTGTACTGAAAGAGTCAACCAGCACAATTTCATCACAAAACGGATGCAGACTTTTTAAACAACCTTCAATCCGTTTTTCTTCATTATAGGCCATTATTACGCCAGAAATCTTTTCCACAAATTCTACTTTCTGATATTACAATGAACCGGTTTTATTTTTCATGTTTTCTGATACACTATTTACGAATATTTCATTAAGAGAGTCAACCATGACTTCCATGGTAAAATTTTTCTTTACACGATTTAGACCGGCAGTTCCGAATTTTGCCCTCAGGTTCTCGTCATCCAACAATACCCCGGTCTTTTCCGCTATTTTTAAACTGTCCTTAACAGGAACTGTAAAACCATCTATCCCATCATTTACAATTTCATCGGTTCCACCAGCCAGTGCTGCCACCACCGGTGTTCCCACACTCATCGCTTCAAGAACTACATTGGGCAATCCTTCGTCAATTGAACTCAGGACAAAAACATCCGCCCCAAACATCAGCTCCCGAACATCATCACGATGACCTGTAAAATGAACATATTCAGTAATTCCACAGGACTCACTTATTGCCCGGTAAGGTGTTTCATCTCCCCCACCAGTAATCACCAGATGAGGTTTTTTCCCGGATTGGTGCAAAATTTTTAATGCTTCTATTAAATACTGAAACCCTTTTTGAGGATGCAGATTTCCCGCACCCAGAATTATTTGACTCTCAGCAGCTATACCTGTAATGGTTCTAAGCTTCTCTTTTGAGAACACCATAGTATCAGGTATTTCAACACCATTGTGAATCACATCAATGTTATCCTGGTTTAACCAGGAAAACTGCCGGAAATTCTGCTTTATAAAATACGCCGGAGTTATAATTCTGTCTACAATATGAAGGTATGCCAATTTGTATCGCAATTTTTCATAAATTAGCGAAAGTCCTTTTCTGACATAAATACAAGGGACTCCAGCTATTTTGGCAGCAATTCCACCTAATCGCACATCCTTCTCAAAATTGCAGCAAATCAAATCAATCTTTTCTTTTTTAAACAACCAGTAGAGCTTCCAGATAATAAAAGGGTCAAAATCAGCATGAATAGGCAGAGAAATTACCTTTAAACCCCGCCGGGCTGCCTTCTCAAGCCAAACCGCATCGATTTTCCCTATACAGGTGACCTGATGCCCTTTCCCAGCCAAACCACTGGCAGCATTTACCATCCATTTTTCTCCACCACGCCAGATATCACTCTGGATCGAATTCATAAAAACAATCTTCAATTATTTATTACCCCGTTTAAAGCGGAATTTTTCCCATATGCAGCATAAAAGAAGTTAGTCTCATTAAAAGGTGCATATTACTCGATTAAAAATTCAAATTATATATATAAATGACTCAAATAAATATTGGAAAATATACATCCTGCCTTCTTTTTTAACCCCTTTATGTTTAAAACCACAACACAGACGCCATAAGATCCGAGCACTGAAATCAGTCAATTAAAAAAGCATTCATTCTCCTAATTCGAAATTTTACTATCCATAGCAATGAAGCCGTAATTTAAATGAATGTCAGCGAAAAGGAGTTGTTATGGCAGAAGATAATTATCAGAAAGCCACTTTTGCCGGAGGGTGCTTCTGGTGCATGCAGGGTCCATTTGATTTCCTTGAGGGTGTAGTCTCCACCAAAGTCGGTTATACCGGAGGTAAAATTGAAAATCCATCCTATGAAGAAGTTTCCAGTGGAGCTACAGGGCACACAGAGGCTATAGAGGTACTCTATGATCCGCAAAAAGTGAACTATATGGAGCTATTGGATACTTTCTGGAGAAATATCGACCCGACTGCAATAAACCAGCAATTCGCAGATAAAGGAAGCCAATATCGCACTGCTATTTTTTACCATAACGATGAACAGAAACAACTGGCAGAACAATCAAAATCAAAACTGGAAAAATCAGGAAAATTTGATAAACCAATTGTCACAGAAATCTTACCGGCTGCCAGATTTTATCTGGCAGAGGATTACCATCAGGATTACTATAAAAAAAATCCATTCCATTATGAAATGTATAAGCACGGCTCAGGAAGATCAGCTTTTATAGAACGTGTATGGAAATCCAAACATTAATCTTCGGAGTTAATATCTATGATTTTACGAAAAAAACGATGTGTACTATGTGAAAGCGATGTGCCACCACTATCTGAAAAAGAAGAAAAAGACCTGCTTAAAAGTCTTAGTGGATGGACAATTAATAGAGATAAAACTCACCGGCTTATAAAAACAGTTAAAACAGAGACTTTCATGAATGCCATAGAACTTGTTAATAATATTGCCCAAATAGCTGAATATGAAGGTCACCATCCTGATATTCATTTGTACTATAACAAACTTACTATAGAGCTGTATACCCATAAAATCGGTGGGCTTTCTGAAAACGATTTCATTTTAGCAGATAAAATCGATGAAATAATTGATCAGAGCCAATGAGCATCGATTCTGCTTAAAGGTTATTAATGAGTTCTATGCCACTGTTTCCTCATTTCAAACCTCTTGAATTAACCGACCGTGAGGTTATAAATTCAGCTTTATGGCTGTATCAGCCTGAAACATCGGATTTGACGTTTACTAACCTTTTTATGTGGAGAAGAAAATATCACTACCAGTGGTGCATGCATGAAAAATGGCTCTTTTTAATTGCGAAAGGTGATAATGAAAACATTTATGCTCTCGAACCGGTAGGCCCCCCATCACGCTTTGAAGTCACTCTCATACTTTTGAAGTGGCTTGATAAGCAATCTTCTTCACTGCCAGTAATTCTCCGCGCGGATAAACGCATGTTAAATGAAGTCAATACGAAAGATATTTTTGAAACAGAACCAATCAGGGATCACTTTGACTATCTATATTCCACAACTGATTTAATCACTCTTTCCGGACGACATTATCACTCAAAAAGAAATCACCTCAAACGTTTTTTTAAGGACTACCAGACCGATTATCAAATACTCTCTAAAACCCAGATCACAAAATGCCTGGATTTTTCTTCCAGATGGTGCCAGATCAATCATTGTAAAAAAGACACATCACTCTATGACGAACATGTGGCTATCAGTGAAGCATTCATCCACTTTGACCAGCTTCAGTTAAATGGTGCCGCCTTATACATCAAAGGAGAAATGGTAGCATTTACATTAGGCGAGTTGTTAAATAATGTTACAGCTGTCATACATGTAGAAAAAGCATTTACTGAATTTCATGGCATTTACGCGGCTATCAACCAATTGTTTTGTGCCAACCGGTTTAATCATACCTCATTTATTAATAGAGAACAGGATCTGGGAGATGATGGATTGCGAAAAGCAAAACTATCCTATAATCCGGTAAGACTGGTGGAAAAATTCAGAATAAAAATGAAATCTTTATAGCAAAACGGAACAGTTGCGTAAAACCAGTTCATCCCAGTTTTGATTTAAATCCGCCTTTGGAGATGAAAGTATCTTTCTGTTATTTTCAGTTACTTGCCAATAGCATCGCTGTTTCCATATGATGAGTGTTTGGATAGAGATCAAAGAGTGCCATATTTTCAACAGTATAGCCATTCATGTTCACTAAAAAATTGATATCACGTGCCTGAGTTGATGGATTACAAGATATGTATAGAATTTTTTTTGACCCGATTCTAACTACCTCTTCCCTGGCCTTTTTAGTTAAACCGGGCCTGGGAGGATCGATTATCAAAAGATCAGGTTTTTCTTTTACTGTATTTCGAATCTGCTCTGCCGTAGAATGAAGAGCATTGAAATTGTTAATGCCATTAAACCTGTAGTTTTTCATGGCCATCCCAACCTGCTCTTTAACTGATTCGATAAGCAGGCCTCGTTTGAAATTCCTGGAAAGCATTACAGAAAAGAATCCGGTTCCTCCAAAAAGATCAATACACATCTCTCCGCTGACCAGAGGTTGTGCCCAGGTACCCAATTTCTCCAGCAAGAACCGGTTACTCTGAAAAAAGCTTCCTCCGGTTACTTCAAACGAGAATTCACCAACCCTTATCAAGGCTGAATTTCCGGTTATTCCAGATATCACCGGATCTGATGTTAAATTATTGTCACCAGAGATTATCTTGAGGTTTCCATCAGATACAGATTGCGATTTTTCAGAAATCTTTTTCAGCAGTCCGTTTATTTCATTACATAGAAGAGGACAATGCTCAATAGTCACGATATCATTTGATTTTCTGCGATAAAATCCGCAGTTCCCGATTTGATCAACCTTTATCTGAGCTCTTATACGGTAGTTAAACTCCGGTGAGGCAAATATTTCAGGATCCGGAAAGCTGTTGAGCTTACCGATTCTTTTAAGGCAATCAATAAAGATATCCTGTTTGTATTGCAATTGTCCCGGGTACTGGATATAGAGCCAGTCACAGCCCCCGCAAATGCCAGCATACTTGCATGGTGGTTGACGCCTGAACTGAGAACTTTGAACTATTTTTACCGCACTGGCCACCGTACAATCATGTTTTTTTGATTCCGGAACTACATCCACAATCTCTCCGGGTAATCCATTTTCAACAAAAAGTACACCAGAACCGGTACGGGCAAGCCCCAATCCCCCAAACACCATCTTTTCAATTGTTACACGTTGCATAATTTCCGTTTTATTGATCAGAATACAGGCTATTCAAGAGACTGTCTTCATCGATGATTTTATAGCAGGCAGGTACAGCAGTTTTATTCACAGATAAGATCGTGGCATTGGTTGTCCGGCCAATATATGAGGGTTCAACCAAGCGAATTACAGATGCAGTATCATTTGTTTTGATTTCCACATCCGGTTTTATTCCGATTCCATGATAATCACCAATTAGTTTACAACCTTTTAACTGCAGAAAGGTAATTTGAAGTCCCAGTCTGTTATGGCGTTTAAGAAGTATCTGACCAATTCCTTTTCCATAAGAGCGGGAACCTACCAGTCTGGCAGATTTACCTTCTTTTAAAGCTACCGCAAGGATTTCTGATGCACTGGCAGAGTTTCCATTCATCCATACTATCCAGTTTTGAACATGATTAAATGCAGTATTATTAGGTCGACTGGTGATCCAGGAATGCCATCCAATTGTAGCTGCCTCAGAACCAAATTTCAGATTTCGCTCACGAGCTTTAATATATTCTTTTCCTGCAGGCAAAAAAGCTTCGATTATAGAATCTACCTCAGTAATTGAGCCTCCAAGGTTTTCCCGAACATCGATTATGAGATTTTTACATGTGGGTCGAATTTGAGTAATGCATTTTAAAAATTGCTGGTAAATATCATTACCCAGAAATGTTACAATCGTCAGAATACCTGTCGATTCTGTCAAGTCTTTGTAGGTTACGACATTCTGACTGTTTGATATTCTGTTTGTAACTGCTCCATATTCCTCAAATCTGCTTTGATCAACATAATGAGTATAAGACTCCCCTCTCAGAGTATCTGCTATCATTTGAAGCATCATCTGAGTATTTTTGTATAAATATGGACTCTCAAGAATTCTACCATTATAAATACTTTCATCCTGATAAACACTGAATGCTTTAAGATATTGCCAGACGCTTTCAAATTCGGCTTTATCCGGATTGGAAGGATATATCATATTAGTGTCAGGATCTGATTGACAAAAACATAGAAGGAGCAAAACAATCGAACAGAAAGAAAAAACAATGTTAGTTTTCTTAAAATTTAAGATGAGTCTGGCCGGCATTTCGAATAGCTCCTATGGGGATACAATAATCAGTTGCCTTGAAAATATAGCTTCCTGAAACAAAAACATTAGCCCCATTTTGGGCACACAAGACAGCAGTCTGATCGTTTATTCCACCATCGACCTGCAGATCAATTATATGTTTTTGACGAGAAATTTCAATAGAGACATTTTTAATTTTCTGAAGCATATCAGAGATAAATTTCTGTCCGCCAAATCCAGCATAAACAGTCATTATTAAGACCTGATCGATTAAAGGGAGATACTTGAGGAAAAGATCAACAGATTTATCCGGATTAACCGTTACACCGGTTTTAACCCCATGTTTTTTAATTCTCATCAATACTTCGGGCAATTCGTGACAGGCTTCAGCGTGTACAGTGAGAACATCGGCACCAGCAATACAAAACTGGTCGATATATTTCAAAGGTTCAGAGATCATCAGATGCACATCCAGAGGAATCGATACACTTTTTCTAACAGCTTCGATAATCATCGGTCCAAATGAAATGTTGGGTACGAAATGCCCATCCATGACATCGCAGTGAATTCTGTCAGCCCCACAATCCTGGGCGGTTTTCACTTCCCGCTCCAGTTGACGGAAATCAGCTGAAAAGATTGACGGTGCGATCTCAATTTTTCTGGAATTCAAGGTTAACTCCAAAGGTGCAAAGATGCAAAAGGAAAGTTTCTGGATGGAAGCATAAAACAAAGAAATAGAAAGGAGGCGTAAAAAAAACGCCTCCAGTTATTATCATGCGGATACGCCTTTGATCAACTGCAAAGCTATCTCGTTTCTCTGAATCTGATTGGTACCTTCGTAAATCTGAGTGATTTTAGCATCTCTCATCCGTTTTTCCATTGGGTACTCACGCATGTAACCGTAACCACCCATAACCTGAAGAGCATCTACAGTCACTCTCATGGCCACATCTGAGCAGTAGAGTTTTGACATTGCAGATTCTTTGGCAAACCTTTTCTCACCAGCATCAATGGTTTTGGCGGTAGCATATAGCAATGCTCTGGCAGCTTCAACTTCAGTGGCCATATTTGCCAGCATATGCTGAACAGCCTGGAAAGAAGAAACTGGTGCACCAAACTGAACTCTCTGACGAGAATAAACGAGTGCATCTTCCAGTGCACCTGCTGCGATACCCAAAGCCTGAGAACCTACACCGGGTCTGGAATAATTAAGAGTATTAATGGTAATAATAGCACCCATACCCTCTTTACCCAACAGATTCTCCTTAGGAATTTTGCAATCCTGAAAAACCAATTCTGTAGTACTTGAAGCTCTTATTCCCATTTTATCTTCATGCTTTCCGAAGGTAAATCCGGGAGTTCCTTTTTCTACAATAAAAGCACTGACGCCACGTGCACCACGTGCAGGATTGGTCACAGCCAGAACAGTATATATTTCTGCGTTTTCACCGTTAGTGATCCACTGTTTGGTACCATTTAACACATAGTAATCACCTTCGAGTTTGGCAGTTGTTTTCATCATGCCAATAGCATCGGAACCAGCATTTGCTTCGGTTAAACCAAACGCAGCCAGTTTCTTTCCTGTTGCAATAGGAGGCAGATACTTCTTTTTCTGCTCTTCATTGGCAAAAAGCAGAATGGGAAAGGTACCCAGAGCGGTTGCAGCCATAGCTAAAGAGATACCGCCACAAGCTTTGGAGAGTTCTTCTACCGCAAGACAGAGTTCGAAAACACCACCACCAAAGCCACCGTATTCCTGAGGAATGTAAAGCCCACACAGATCTACCTCAGCAAGAGCATTAACCACATCCCAGGGGAAAATGCCCTCATGGTCATATTTCTCGCGTACTGGAATGATTTTTTTCTGTGCAATTTCTCTGGCAGTTTCCACTATCATCTGCTGTTCTTCAGTCAGAAAGTAATTCATCCTTAACTTCTCCTTTTAATTGAGATAAGATCTCTTCTTTACTATAGTTCAAAGTAGCCATTTGCGCAGCATTCTGCTGAGCAATTTTTTTGTTCGGTCCGGTTCCTTCACCACGGGGAATTCCAGCAATGTCGATGCGGACTTGAAATTCTTTAGCATGATCCGGACCTGAAGATGCGATGGTAGTATAACGGGGAATTCCGAATCCATCCTTTTGTGCCAGTTCCAGAATTTTGCTTTTATAGTTGGTATTACGTTCATCTCTAAGGAATTCTGCAATACGGGAAAAAAGAAATTTTTGCAGAATGTCTCTTACCACATTCAATCCACCATCCAGATATACTGCCCCGATAAGGGCTTCAAACGCATTGGATATGGTTGATTGCCTATTCTTGCCCCCGGCCTTAACTTCAGAAAGGCCGAATATCAGATAATCACCCAGATCTAAAGATAGTGCGACTTCTCCAAGAATCTTTCTACTGACGACCAGGGATTTGACTTTTGAGAGCTGGCCCTCACTTTTGTCGGGATTTGAAAGATACAGATGCTCTGTTACCAGACAATTGAGTACAGCATCACCCAAAAACTCCAGTCGCTCATTGGAAAGAAGTCCTTTGATATCTTCCGGAGCACTTGCGGATTTATGAGTTAAAGCCTGCTTTAAAAGATCAGAGGAGCTGAATCGATACCCAAGCTTTTTTTGCAGAGAATCGACAGACCCCTCAGATGTTGCCTTTCTTACAGACCTAAGAACAGCCCTGAAAAGATCAGTTGCCAGCTTCAGGGGTTTCATACTTGCCAACAGCCAGACATGCGTTGTGCCCCCCGAAACCGAATGAATTACTTAATGCGTACCTGAGCGGTTTTTTAACTGCAGTATTAGGCGTATAATTAAGGTCGCATTCAGGATCAGGATCTTCGTAGTTTATAGTCGGAGGAATAATTCCATCTCTGACAGCAAGTACAGATGCAATAAACTCGATAGCTCCGGATGCCCCCAGTAAATGGCCTGTCATAGACTTTGTCGAACTGATATTTATTTTGTAAGCATGTTCTCCAAATACTTTTCGTATAGCACATGATTCATATTTATCGTTAAGCGGTGTGGAAGTACCATGTGCATTTATATAATCGATATCAGAAGGCTGCAATGAAGCAGTTGCCAGAGCCATCCTTAACGCAATCTGGGCACCAGCACCTTCGGGGGCTGGCGCAGATAGATGGTGTGCATCACCAGAAGCCCCATATCCAATCATTTCACCATAAATTTTAGCTTTTCGTGCAATTGCATGTTCCAGACTTTCAAGTATTACCATTCCAGAACCTTCACCCATAATAAACCCGTCGCGCTTCACATCAAATGGAGAGCTGGCTTTTTTAGGATCGTCGTTTCTTGTAGACATTGCTTTCATCGAACAGAAACCAGCAAAAGCCAGAGGCGTAACCACAGCTTCTGAGCCACCAGCCATAATGATATCAGCCAGTCCTGATTTAATCATCATAAAAGCATCACCCAATGAATGAGCAGCCGATGCACAAGCACTGACAACAGCATAATTAGGGCCTCTGAATCCATAATTCATGGAAATGCGGCCTGCAGTCATATCTGGAATCATCATAGGGATAAGAAAAGGAGATACTCTACCAGGTCCTCTCTCAATCAGTTTTGAATGTTCAGTCTCGAGAGTGGTCATTCCACCGATCCCCGAACCGACAATCACACCGCATCTTTCCAGATTAACAGAGGAAAGATCAATTCCGGAATCTTTCATGGCCTTCTCTGCAGCCACAACCCCCAGAAGAATAACTCTGTCAGTTCTTTTGACCTCTTTGGGATCAACATACTGACTAAAATCAATATCTTTTACTTCTCCAGCAATTTTGGTTGGATAGTCGGTGGTATCAAAACTGGTGACCTTGTCAATACCGCAAGTCCCGGAACAAAGAGAGTTCCAGAAAGAATCGATATCATTTCCAACCGGACTTGTCACTCCAATGCCGGTAACCACTACTCTTCTTGACATTATTAGCCCCGTTAAAATTATAGTAAGGAAAAATCGAGCACAGCAAAGTCCCGCTTAACCACAGAAAGTGGTCAGCGGTAACAGGAAATCATACCTTTTTGGAAAGATAATCAAGAGCATCTTTAACGCTCTTAAGTTTTTCTGCATCTTCATCTGGAATCTCTACATCAAATGCATCTTCAAAAGCCATAATCAGTTCAACCTGATCAAGAGAATCAGCACCGAGATCATCAACAAATGAAGCCTGTGGATTAACTTTATCTTCACTTACTCCAAGTTTCTCAGCAATGATTTGCTTTACTTTGTTTTCCATGTCACTCACAATGTACTCCTTTCGAAATTAATACTAGGGTTTTCAAAATAAAAATAAATATTTGGTATCATATCACATTACAAGGCCGCCATCAACAGTCAGCACCTGTCCGGTAATATAGTCAGATAGTGAAGAGCTCAAAAATAAAACAGCATTTGCTACATCCAGAGGAGTTCCCAGAATCTGAAGTGGTATCTGAGCGGTCATCTTCTGTTTATCTATTTCAGAAAGCTTATCGGTCATAGCAGTTTTAATAAAACCTGGCGCAACAGCGTTAACTGTTATCGAGCGACTGGCAAATTCACGGGCAAGAGTTTTTGTCAAACCGATTAAACCGGCTTTTGAGGCAGAATAATTTGCCTGACCAGCATTACCCATTAAACCAATAACCGATGCAATATTAATGATTTTGCCACCACGAGCTTTCATCATAGGTCTGGCAGCCTCTTTGCAGCAAAGAAATGCACTCTTAAGGTTTATATTCAAAACCAGATCCCAGTCACTTTCTTTCATGCGTACCAGTAACCCATCTCTGGTAATTCCGGCATTATTTACCAGAATGTCAATTTTCTGAAATGAATCCAGAAATGTCTTAAACATAGCCTCGACATCTGCCGCATTAGAAACATCTGCTTTAATTGCAATGCTTCTACGCCCCAGTTTCTCAATCTCAGCTGCAGTTTCCTGTGCTGTCACCAAATCAAGATCACTTATGGCCACATCAGAGCCAGAAGCAGCTAAGCGAAGCGCGATTTCTTTTCCTATACCACGTCCGCCTCCAGTTACCAAGGCACATTTAGAAGTAAGATCAATCACCTAATAGCTCCTTATCACAGATTCAGGAATTAGTTAGCAGAGAATATATGTTTGTAGCAGTATCACTAGGAACAACATTTAGTGAGTCACTGCATTTTTTGACTAATCCTTTCAGTACACTTCCAGGACCAGTTTCTATGCAAATATCATTATCCAAACCTGCCAGAGTACTCATCATGTCAACCCAACGAACAGGAGAGATCAATTGCTGTACTAAAAGATTTTTCAAGAGCTTAGGATCTGATTCTGCTTTTGCGGTAACATTTGTAATAACCGGACAAACCGGCACAGAAAATGTAAACGCATCAAGAATTACTTTGAATTCATCAGCAGCACTTTGCATAAGCGGTGAGTGGAAAGCACCACTGACTGGAAGAACCATTGCTCTCTTAGCCCCAGCAGCTTTAAGTTTTTCGCATGCTTCGTTGACCGCAGGTATCTCTCCGGAGATAACGGTTTGTTCTGGAGTATTTTCATTGGCAGAAACCACAATACCGGAAGTCACATCTTTAAGCACTTCAATAATCTTATTTTTGCTAATCCCGATTACAGCTGCCATGGTTCCGGGTTTACTTTTCCCTGCAGCAGCCATTAATGCACCTCTTTTGGCCACAGCCATTAAACCATCCTCAAAAGAAAGAACTTTAGCTCCATAAAGAGCGCTGTATTCTCCCAGAGAATGCCCAGCGGTATAAGCCGGTGTAATGCCTTTTTCTGCCAGGATATCTGTAATAGCAGCTTCAATAGTAAAAAGAGCTGGCTGAGTGTTTTGTGTTGCAGTCAATTCATCCTGCGGTCCATTGAATATTATGGAGGAAAGATTGCGTCCAAGGAGCTCATCTGCCTGAACAAATCTCTTTTTAGCGATTTCAAATGTATCGCAAAGATCTTTGCCCATACCAACGGTTTGAGATCCCTGTCCGGGATATAAAAACGTGTATTTCATATATACTCCAGCATTGAAACGTTTTAAAAACTGATTACAGCACTACCAGCTACTATTCCACCACCCAAAGCAGTTATAAGAACCCTTTTGCCATCAGTTATGCCTCCCTTGTTCCATATTTCGTCAAGAGCAATAGGTATTGAGGCAGAAGAAGTATTTCCATACCGCTCCAGATTGGAAACTACTTTATAAGAAGGAATATTGAGATTTTGGGAAACAGCCTGGATAATGCGAATATTTGCCTGGTGGGGTATGAGATAATCCACTTCATCCAGCCCCAAACCGGCAGCATTCAAAGCCTTGGTCGATGCATCAGACATATTTCTAACAGCATGTTTGAAAACCTCATTGCCCTTCATTCGCATAGTGCGGTTTTCACCCCATGAAGGGAGTTCCAGTATGTCTCCTAAAGTACCATCACTAACCAGATAACTTGACAGGATTCCTTTGTGCGGCTCCATAGTTCCCTGCAAAACTACAGCTCCGGCACCATCACCAAATAGAATGCAGGTAGAGCGATCCTTCCAATCAAGAGTCCTGGATATGACCTCGGCACCAACAACAATAATATTCTTGCCCTGTCCAGAAAGAACCATGCCATTAGCAACTGTTAACGCATAGACAAATCCGGCACAAGCTGCACTCATATCAAAAGCGAATGCATCTTTGCAACCAAGCAAAGCTTGTATACGACAGGCTGTGGAAGGAAAAAATGAGTCGGGTGTAAAAGTAGCACAGATAATTCCATGAACATCATCTGGACCTATACCCGCTCTATCCATTGCTAATGCAGCAGCTTTTGCACCCAACTCGGATGCATTAATCTTTTGATCTGATGGAACAATATGCCTGCTTTTTATACCGGTCCTCTGAATAATCCATTCATCAGATGTATCAACGATCTTTTCCAGATCTTTATTCGTCACTACATTTTCAGGAACATAAGTACCGACAGAAATGATCTGTGCACGTTTAAAATTTGTCACAATTGTTATACACCTTTCGGTCGTACTGCCTTTGACCACACTGCATCTAACTGAACAGCTTTAACTGCAGCGAGTATGGCATGAGCAATAGCACGTGATGAAGAGCCACCATGAGCTTTTAACACGGTACCTTTAATCCCAAGAAAAGGCGCTGCACCGTAAATCTCAGGATCAAAAATACTCATATGATTTTTAATAATTTCGGTTTTCTTTCTAAATATCGACTTTACCAATACATGAATGCTTTCACATGCTTTAAGCAGAACATTTCCTGTAAAGCCATCGCATACTACCACATCAGCTTCACCGGTTAATACATCATTACCTTCGATAAACCCGATGTAATCTATGCATTTTTTTTTCAAAATCTCGCCTGCATCACAGATAACCCGTGTTCCTTTCATTGGTTCTGTTCCAATACTTAGCAATGCAACAGCAACAGACTCTTTCTGAAGATAACGCATTACATAACTATGCCCTAAAAGGGCAAAAGAAACCAAATGATCAGTTCTACAGTTAAGATTTGCTCCAACATCCAATAACAGTACCGGCTTTTGCTTAACAGTAGGCAGAAATGCAGCCAGAGCAGGGCGAACAGCCCCCTCAGACCGACCCAAAATAAATAATGCTGCCCCCATAAGGATGGCTGTATCACCAGCACTTATCGAAGCATCAACAACGCCTTCCTTTTGCAAGGTAATACACCGAACAATTGAAGAATCAGCCTTCTTTTTCCAGACACGAGCCCTTTGATCCTGAGGTGAAATTGCATCAGAACAGTGAACAATTTCAATATTTCCTGCAGTATTCTTGAAATCTGCCTGAGACAGTACTTCCTCTATAGTGTTTCGGTCTCCACACAACCATGCTTTAAAAGGGGTCTTACAGAGCTTACGTGCTTCCAGTAATCCTGAAATGAGAACTTTCGATCCATAGTCTCCACTTTCAACATCAATGGCCAGGCGGATTTCTTTCATACTATAAAGTTACTTATTCTTTTATTCTTCGGGCTGATTAACCTCTACACCAGCATAGTAACCACAATTGTTACAAACCCTGTGGGCTGTTTTTGGCTGTTTACAATGTGAACAAGTAACCGGCTTTGACGGTTTAATTGCCAAATGGCTCCGACGTCTGTCACGACGTGCACTGGAATGTCGTTTCTTGGGAACTGCCATGTTTCCTCCTTAATAAAACAAATTATTGATTACTTAATTTTATTTTTTTCAAAGCATCCCAACGTGGATCAATGGCTTTCTGCTCTTGTCTGTCTGCATCGTTAAAAACAGAAATATTTTTCAAGCCATTAATCTCGATACCTTTACAAAATTCAGAGCATAAAGGCTTCAAAGGGATCGAAAGCATAATTTCATCAAAAAAGACCGGACTAATATCCACCAATTCATGTCGGCTGTCATAATAAAAATCCACACCATCAGAATCAGACTGCATACCACAACTACCAGTACCCTCTTTTATAACCAATCTAAAATCGCCATTAAACACCAAAGGAAAACTATTTAAGCATCTGGAACATTCCAATTCCAATTTTCCTTTAAAAGTAATATGAGCACAGGCAGTCGCTCCCATACGGTCTATCTCAGCAGTATATGAGATATCTTCTAAAAAAGTTGGCAGATCAGCTTTGACGGATTCAAGATCAGTTGTACCGGTCAAAGTGGAATGGCCTTCTGGAAGAATTTGCATATTTAAAATCATAGCCATCACCTCAATCAAAACAGGTAAAAAACTTAGTCAGTACAACGATATTTCGAGTAAGTTATTACAGAATTACCTGCTAATTTCTTCTCTGCACACATTTTAAGCTCTACAAAATAATTCGTCTTTCAGACCATATCAAGATCTGTGTTCCAAAACTATTGGAGCCTTATGTGAAAGTACCACAAATAAATGATGTTACTTTTTTAATTACTGGCAATATAATCTCAAAAAAGACCACTTGGATAGACTATAGCTTCAGCATTATATTGGATATCTGCATTATTTCCTTAAAGAAGAGATTAAATTGCTAGCAGACTTAAACTTCTCATAAGCCAGTTTTGCTTTCTGCCTTACAACCCGTTCCCTGATTACTTCCTGATTAGTATCTTCTGCATTATAATAGCTTCGAAAATTCAGCGCAGCTTCACCAAGCAGTTGAATAGCATCATACACATCCTGCCGTGCATCTGGTAAAAAAGTATCTGTAAATTTAATATTCAGATATTCCTCTTTGAGCTTCTCAACTTTAATTTTACTCTCACTTGCTCTGGCGATCAATGCATCGATTTCCATAGAACCATCCTGAAAATTTGCATTAAGCAGAGAAGATGCAAGTGCAATTCCAGTGTTAATAACAGGGTTTAATGAGGCTACCATCCCCAACTCTTCCTTATGGGCTTTCAATGACCTCTCCTGCTCCAGAATTTTTTCTTCAGCAATGCGGTTTTCCGCCTCAAGACGTTTCATCTCCTCCATTTTTATCTTATTTCGGTCATTATTAACATATTGTATGACGCCCCAAACATTACCAGCCAACATTACGGTTGCCAGAAAATAAGAAAGGCTTAACCTGGTAGGACCATGTGCATTAATCGCAACCATATATGCCAGAAGTGTCATAGAACAGGCAATACCTAATAATATAATCTCAATATTCATCTTCGTTCCTCTTCCGTATGATAACTGATTCTATCCTGGTAGGATTTGCTAATATAATATAGAAATCCCAACCATCGATTACAAATCTATCTCCTGTTTTAGGGATCTTACCGATATAATTGGTAAGCAAACCATTCAAGGTTCTGGCTTCAATGTTAGACTTCTTCAACTCTGCAGGTAACCAGGCTTGGATTTCCTCTATTTCTTGTGCACCGGAAAACATCCTCGTTTTGCTCTCTGCACCTTTTTGTGGCAGCGATGAAACAGGAAAAATAACTTCCAGAAACTTACTCATACCTGTAGAAAGAGAAAAAACGCCACAAAAAGCCCCGAATTCATCAAGCACGCAGGCTTTATCACATCCGATACTAATAAGAAGTTTAACCAGCTCAACAATTTCAACACTTTCAGGAACCCAGACCGGTGGTTCTACCAACTTTCTTACAGCCAT
>DATAMG010000092.1:0-9735 GCA_036260705.1 Chitinispirillaceae bacterium
CCAGTAACTACAATTTGAATACAATATCGAATATCGAATAACAAATCTTGAATATCAAAGTTAAAAAAACAGAAATTTTCATTCATCCTTTAATTTGTTTTTCTTTGCTGTTTTTATACTTGCCACAAAAATAGAAACTAATTCGACATTTTCCTTAAGTAGTAAATCGATTTCATTTTCGGGTTTTAACATAGCCTTGGTTATCATGATAAGCCATACTCTTGTTTCTCGTAGTTCATTCAGACAAACTTTCATCTTATGTATGAAATCCTGATTCGATTTTGCACTATGAGCTTCGCCATAATTTGGAGCTGGAGAAGTTCCGCTTCGTAGTATTTGACCGGAAATATGATTACCCGACCGTGTTTTTGGTAAGGATTGCGCAAGTTTGATAATTCCAACCGCAAAGTCAAACAATCGGTCTTCTAAATCGTATGCTCTTTTTTCACTCATTTTTCATTTCACTTCGATATTTGTTATTCGATATTCGATATTCGATATTTCTTTTTCCGCTTACCTCTGACACTATGTATAGAATGGACTGGAGTCAACTGCATACCCACATTGTTTTATTAGTTCCCCTAATTATGACTTTTTAAATGATGGTTGATATTCTGCTGATATTGTGAGATATTGCATAAAACACTATAGGTTAATGAAATCATGGTATAATAGATATTGCCTAAAATCGGACTATTTTTAGACGCGACTCGCTTCGCCCCCTTTTTTTGTCGGGCTTACAGTTTTCGACCATCAATATGTAGTGATGATCTTCAAAGCTGCAGACTCGCTAATCTAAAGAGCTCTGTGCGATTCATTGTAAAGAATAATCCGTATCAGCTATTAGTTATTTCACATTCAACTGCTTAAACTTAGTATATTGATATTTTGTTCTTCGAAAGGAATTACAAATGTTTGAAGGATTACTGCAGAGTTCAGAGATAACACTGATGGACTGCTGTAGTCTTAAAAGATTCGAGAAATTGCTCATTATTTGTGATCCTCAAAGCATAGAAATCGGATCGGCTCTTTACAAAACAGCTGAAAACCGTTGTTTTGAGACAGTAATGATTATGGTTAGTCCCGCAAACCGCCAGGGCAGGGCAGAATTTCCGGATTCAGTTATAGAAATGCTTCGGAAATTTAATGTTGCTGTGATTCTGCTATCATCGACAATTACACTCTCTCAGATAAAACAGGTTGTTTTAGAGAATAAAATCCGGGTTGCATCATTTCCTGAAATTACTAAAGATATTTTTACCAGGACGATGAAAGCAGACTGGCGAAAAGTTGGAATTAATACCAGAAAGATTGCAGGAAGGCTCAGTACAGCGAAAAAAATCCGGATTACAAATGAAGCCGGGACTGATTTCACGTTTCAAACTGATAATTCAAATATTATTACGGATGATGGACATTTGCCATCAGAAGGTGGATTCAATGTTTTGCCTGCCGGACAGGTATATCTGAAACCTTTAGAGAGTTCATGCGAGGGGTTGCTGGTTATGGATGGTTATTTTTCACTTGCCAGAGGAAAGCTTCAGCAGAATCTTACATTTGAAGTGCAGGGTGGGGTGGTTTGTGGAGTTGAAAATCACTTACTTGCACCTGAGCTTGAAAAACACTTTAATAAGTTTAAAGATGCTGCCCGGTGCATCTCCGGTTTGGGTATAGGTGTGTTGGATTCCGCCAAAGTCAGTGGAAATATTACAGAAGACAGGGTTTCCATGGGTGCAATTCATCTGACTTTTGGCAAAGGATTATTCTTTGGTGCTACCCATGGAGTATCAAATCCTCTGGAGGCTATTATCAGCCGTTCTACGGTGTTTACTGATGGCAAGCTTTTAATGCAGGATGGTGTACTTACTCAGTAATCATGGTAAGAAAATGATGAACAGAGAAGATAACAGGCAGGCTATATTTTCTTACATTGAGAAAAACGGGATTTATAACAAAGATGCTGATGTATCTGGTAAATCTTCAAATGTCAGAAAAATATGTCGTAAACATTCTGTCCGGGTAATACTTGATCTTCATGGAATGAAATGTGAAAATGCTGCCCGCAAAGTAAAATCATTCGTTTCTCAAAGCCACGAACGTGGAATCAGAGAAATTTTAATTATACATGGAAAAGGGAATCATTCAAATGGTCAAGGCGAACCGGTTTTAAAGAAAATGGTTCGTGATATGCTGGAATCTGAACTTCATCATACAATCAGAGATTATCGGGCAGCACTGCCAAAAGAGGGTGGGGATGGGGCAACTCTGGTTTATTTATAATCCAGCCAGTCCATTGCCTGGCTATCAATAATGCAGTGCTCTTCTGTACCATCAGGCTTTACACTGAATATCTGTCTTTCTCCGTTTTCGTATTCGCGTTCGTAAATTATAGCTTCTTCACCTTTGATTTTTAATGTTCTGGGATATTTTTCATTGTAGGTTCTTATTGAACCAGGCGTGCCAAGTTTACTGTATCTGAAGGTTATAATATCTACTTTAGTCAAGTCGAGCAGATTAACTCCTGAAGAATAGACCAGAGTTTTTGAATCAGAGAGCCAGCAGAAAGACTTTACATTAGAATTGTGGGTTATCTGGATGTGGATTGCTTTAATCCGGTCATATATCCAGAGATCCAGTTTCCCTCCGAAATTGGAGCGATCCGAAAGATAGCCTATAAATTGATCATCCGGACTGAAAGCGGGCTGGAGGTGATTGGCATCTACATCGGTTATACTTAGCGGGTGGTCAGCTATCTGATTACTCAAAAAGATCTGGTCTTTTCCATCCCGGTTTGAGCAGAACAGCATGTACTCATTATTATGAGAAAAGCTTATGGAATGTTCTGATGATTTCGGCCAGTAAAGCACCGGATAAGATGGGCCACCTTCACATGATGTTCTGTAGATATCACTGAATTTATCATTGCATTGCACAATTGAATAATAGAGCCATTTCCCATCCGGTGTAAAAGCGGCTTCGATATGATCGGTACTGTCGCGCACTAACCTTCTGTTTGTACCTGTAAGATCTGTCATTTCCAGTTTGCCACATTTTCCACTTTCGGAAACTGTGTACGCGACTTTACCGGAAGTTTCAGACATGACCGGATTTATGCATTCGCCAATATTGCGGGTAAGAGGAAATTCTGCATTTCTGCCAATCAATTTCAGATAGATTACACTTTTCCCATCTCTGTTTGACATAAAAGTGAAGACACCATCGGTGGTTTCCTTTTTTACATTCAGATCTGAGTTATTTTGATTCTGCAGATCAATTTTTGCAGAAATCAATTCTACAGAAGAACCGAGTGCAGAATCTGCCTTGATTTCTGAAGTTATGGGAATGAGGTTGTTTTCTACTGCAAGCAGTTTTTTGTTTTGATCAAATCTCAGAATCAGATTGCCTATATATTTCCCTGCATCACCGGCTGAAAGCAGAATGGTTTTTCCCACTTTCATGGGTGCTGTAAAATGTTGATCAAGGCCGCCGCAGATGATTATTTCGAATTTCTGTAACTTTTGAGCGTATCTGGTTATATTCTGCCAGCTATCATGTATTATCAATATGCGTAAATCGCAGGATTGTGCATCAGAGTTAAGCAGATTATCAATATTCAGACCATTCATTGATGAACCCATTTTCTCAGGAATCAGATTACTGTTGATAAATGATGTGATGTACAGTTTATACCCGCTGTTTTTCAGAATAGTAAACGGTTTGTACTGGAGTTTATAATCTTTGAGATTTCCGATGATTAAATTGTCAGGAAAACCGGATTCGGACAGTATATTAGTATCGTGAACAAATTCGCCGTTGCCTGCACATACTGCATCGAAATTGACATGCTGCAGATATAGTGCTGCAAGTCTGGTTTGCATTTCGTTTGCATTTGCAGTGATGATGTTTCCTGCCTGAATCGTAAAAATCACCGGAAATTGGCTCTGCAGGGCCTTAAGAACTGTCCCCTGGCGGGCAATGCCTCCGGGTGATCCTGAATAGGGTGGGGGAAGAAACTGGTTTTTAAGGTTACTGGTGTAAGCAATTGCGATTTCCAGCTTACTGTTTCGCAACTGTTCTGATTTGAGCCGGTTGAGCAATGCGTGGGCTTTCCACATGTTCGGGTCCATGCGCAGAGCTTTGACAGCATAATTTCTGGAAAGCACAAACCTTTTTAATTTGTAAAACTTTTCAGCGACCTTGTAATAATCTTCAGCAGTGCGCTGTTTTTTTTCTTCGAGTTGAAACTTTACAGTTGCTGACCATACCGGACCAAGTTCGGGGGAGAGATTTTTCCATGCAGCTTCAAAGCCGTACAGCCTGTAGTGGAAGCCAGCTCCTACTCCCAAGCCGGAGATGGAGGCTTTTTTCCCATAGGTATACTCATAACCGGCAAGGATACTGAAATATTGACCAGTTTTAATACCCGTACTTATTCCGGCAATAACCGGTTCATCAGCGGTCTTTCGAACTCCGATTCCCATATCAAAGTTGAATTTTGCAGTAATGGGGAGATATGATGGTAATGGGTGAATAAGTAAAGAGAATCCACCCTGAAGAGGTAGCGGTTCTGATGTTGTGCCATAAGAAACACCGGTTCCAAAATTGGCCAGATATAACCGGGATGAAATCTGTTTTACTGGGGATATCAGCAGATCCAGAGATCCGGAAAGTGCCCTTCCTGCCTCCTTATCCAGTCTGCTTTCTATGTATGCAGCAGAAACACCGACATTAATTTTTTTATCCAGAAATGCTCTGGCATAGGATGTTCCAAGCGCCAGTTCGATTAACGATGGTTTTGATGGTTGTTCATTGATGTCTCTGGCGTATTCGATTTTACCGGGTGTAAAAACTTGCGCATAACATCCGAAGGTTCCGATATCCTGAAACGGAAACAGTGCACCGATGTACTCTTTTTTCAGACCCATCAGCCATTGCAGATGATTCAGTGCGAATTTGTTTCTGTTGGATAATGCTGAGTTGGCGCTAAAAAGGGGAAGATCTGTGGCATCCATAGTTCCAGGAGAAGAAGCCACCCCCCTGGCCAGTACATTGGAGGACAGGGGAAGAGTGAGAAAATTACAGGTTGTATGTCCACTGTTTTTACCCCGGTAATCGGAAAGCCAATCAATGTTGAATGCTGAGATTCTGAAAAAAAACAGAAGTATGAAAAACAGTGATAGCAATAACTGTTTGATCATTGTATTTATGGTCCAAAAACAGGCTGCCTGATACCGTAATTGAGTAATTTTGTTTAATTTTATAATTCTAACTATAGATTTGGTTTAAAAATCTTTGTAGCAAATAAGGCAGGCTGATTTATGGAAGAGGTGAACGGAAAGTGCCCGAAGCGGATTGTTCTACCTGAGAAGATCTTGTAGTGAGATGATCTGTGGTACATATAATTAACCCATTATCATATTAATGAATTCAAAACCGGGGGCTTCATAAATTCAGAAGTGGAACAATAAGAGCTTTAAACTATTTTTCAAGCGGATTGCACGATTTTCAGCAGACATTTTTCAGTAAAACATAATTCAGTTTCTCTGTTTAGATCTAAATTACGCAGTTGAGGTGGATTTTAGGTTTAGGATTCTGATTAAAAAAAAATAATGTGTACTGATTACAATATTTTTACACCAAATAAGGCGCACTGATGCAAAAAAAACGAACACATTCTCACAAAAAAGCCTTTATCAGAAATAATAAACCGTTTGAAGATGGTCAAATCGTTGCCATGAATGAATACGGTGATGGTGAGATACATGGCTATCACAAGGTAATTAAAATTGTACGAACAGTTGTTGGTGATCAGGTCAGGGTTGAGCTTCCCTCTGAGGAGAAGCGTTTTGTGTATGGCAAACTCGTCAAGCTGCTCAAACCATCAGATAAACGTGTTAATCCTGACTGCACAGCGTTTGATGAGGGCTGTGGGGGATGCCAATGGCTTCACTTTGATTATTCCGAACAGCTGCATTGGAAAACCCGAATTCTGCGTGATATTTTAATGCAGCGCTGTCACTTGCAAACAAGAATCAATGATATTATCCCAATGGAAAATCCATCTGCATATCGCAACAAACTCTCATTGCGTAATATTAAAGGCCATTTTTCTAATATGCAGGACTTTGATGATACTGTTATTAAAACAAAACACTGTAAAGCTGAAACTATCCCTAACCAGCAAGCTCGTCAGTTCCTCATGACATTGTCTGTCCCTCGTGAAATTCTCCAGGTTCATGTCAGAAGTACAGAAAAGGGAGAACTCGGTATGCATCTCTTCGTTTTTTGTATCAATACCAACGTCCGGGATTTCGCTGATAAAATGATTAAGGGGATCAAGGGACTGGTTGGAATTATTGCACAGGTTAAAGATCACTGTGAACTGCTTGCTGGAAAGGATTATCTTGAATATATCGGCAGTAATTTAATATACAAAATCCCTCTTAACGGCTTTTTTCAGACAAACTATGTTCAGGCCCGGCAACTACTTGATATCACATTAAAACAGCTTGCCTGCGGCAGAAATGACACCGTACTTGACCTTTATTGCGGATGTGGTTTTTTTACTTTGCCGATAGCAACAAAAGCGGGAAGAGTTCTTGGCATTGAAAATAATGTGTCATCTGTAAAAACTGCCTCTGATAATGCATTGTTGAATAAATTAAACAATGTTCAATTTCAAACCAGCGATGTTGCATGTGCACTGAAAAAATTAAAACCCGGGGATTGGCAACTGGTACTTCTGGATCCTCCTCGTATTGGCTGTGAAGAAAAGGTGCTGCAGGAATTGATACGGCTATCCCCACGTCGTATAGTGTACGTTTCCTGTTCGCCATCAGCTCTGGCACGGGACCTTAAAAAATTTCTGGCAGCTTCATATGTGGTCTGTTATTGTCAGCCGATCGATATGTTTCCACATACGGTACATATGGAAACTGTGGTTACGCTCGAAAAGAAGTAAAGCAGGGATGAACACGGACAAGGTCAGGCAGAAGTAACAATCACTCTCGATGGAGTGTATGAAATATCATCATTTAAGGTGCAGGCTGACAATAACGATTCATATCAAATATCCTACATGAATGATGCGACACAAGAGTGGACAGCAGTTGCTCTTTATGGAGGTTGGGGCATGATGACTCGTCCAGAAATCTTTTTAAGTGAATCAATTACTACCTCACAGCTAAAGATTGTTGCTACAGGCGGAGACGGCTGGTACTCACTTTCCGAAGTACAGGCATGGGGTGGAGCTGCATCGGTTCCCGAACCAGGTGTAATGAGCTGCCTATCTTTGGGACTCCTTCTTTTGTCAACAGCTGTAATCAGAAGAAAAAAATAATAGATCTTTAGAATACCAAGCGAGTAAGAGGATGGATCGTTCCCTCCTACTTATCAACTCATCTCTCCATCTACTCAGGATGAGCGGCTTTTTTAATATTCATCCTCTCACATATCGAATTGAATTTATTCCAATTACAGCTCATGTTAGCTACAAATGATAGTTGCACACAAAAAACTAATTCTTTGCTCTTTTTTTTCCGATATAAGTACTGAGGGGATTTTGAGGAGGTCAGATATGGACAACTTACTTCAAATCATAGAAATTCGCAAATACCGCTTGTATCTTTGCAAACTGCTTAACAGCAATATCGATGAAGAGATCGCTGCAAGGATCTGGATAAGAAAATACGCAAAGATCTGGAGATTAAAACATAGAATTTCAATAACTGTTCATGCACGGTTAATGGCTGACTGGAGATTTAATCAGAACTGCAATTGAGAATGCATCAAAATCAAGCAAAAGAATCTGTTTCGCAAGATTATCAAGCAAAAATGGCCGGATCTTGCAGTTTACCGGCTGGAATCCTCTCTTCACATCGATCCTCTTCCCTGAAATGAAACAGTGCACCGGCGATATAAGAAAATGGATTACTTGCGTCGCATAACAATTTTTGCAAAATTCGGCGTCAATTCATTATTGAAAAAACCGATCAACAAATATCAGCTTGCTGATGCGATCAGAAAATCACTTGATTGAGCTCGATATTTCAAACGCCAGAACTGTCTGCAAACCAAGATCAACAGTTCAATGGTATGGCTCGCTTGTCTGAATAACTTGTGCTTTTCCAATCGTAATGATATACTCTAAAAGGGCACTACACTAACCCTCATCACTGCATTAGCATAGGAACCTACAATGATACAGAAAAACAAGGCATTTCTAAATGTTTATTCTGGAATTAGAAGACCTTCACCAAGACATTAAATTACTCATTGAACGTTGTAAAGATGCTCGGGAGCACGATAGTATCACCAATTATGTTTTTATGGAAAACATCGCTTTGATGGAAAATGAGTTTTTCGGTATCGACAGCTTTCTCAGTGAGGTAAGGAGTATAAAAACAGATGATTTCAGTGATGTTCATGAGCTGATCGATAATTGCCGCCAGCTGCTGACCAAACGCTGTCATGAAAAAGGCATTGCACCTTCAGCCCTTGTTCTGGCCGACCGAAAAATGAAAAAAATTCTCTCTTATATTGATGGTCAATCATGAAAACAGTTCTTCAACCCCGGATTGAATATCTGCTTTACATTCAACTCTAAAACTACAAATTTGTAATCTATTGCTAACTTCACAAAGATTTCAGCAAAATAGTCGTATCTGGCCAATGTAAATTCGCCCCAGAGGTGAATTTGTGAAAAGTAAAGAAATCACCTCTGGGGAAAATCCGGATCGACTAAAGCCCGCCATATCTGGGCTTTTTAAACTGCTCCTCATAGTAGCTTTCAGCGCCAATCACCTTAATTTTTTGATTCATATCTATCCAGCGCTGTTTTAACGGCCCAGGGAATGGGCTTTGATCACAGGGGAAATCGGTACACTCACCGCAGAAATCCACACCCTTTTTTTTGAAACATGTTCTGATTGTGCATGTTGGCAGACAATTGGTGCTTCCCTGGCGGCAACCAATGCAATCTGCTTTGGCTAAAATATTTAAGATCGCTTCAAATTGTGAATAGCCTTTTAATTCAGGATTATGCTGAGCCATGCGCTCTACCATATTGCCAAATCCCTGCAGCCCTTTCTCAAGAGTCTTTGCCGCTCTGGCTAAATCTCCATTCTTGAACCGCACGCATCGCCCGCAGTCCAGCCCGCAGGGGGCAAGTTGCCCCAGCACTTCTGTATAATCCATTGCATTATCTCCTTTTTTGAAGTTTATTTAACTTTGTGAATCTAAGCCTTTTTCCGGGTTTTATAATGTGTGAAGGCTCAGGACCGATATTGATAATTTCGTACAGATCTTCAGAAATTAATTATTGCCTGTAACCTGTTTTGTATTATTTAGCAGCTAAAAATCTGAATTTTTAATTTTCAAGGTACTGTTCTTTTTAGAGTAATCTGTAAGTTGGAGTTCCTCTATTGTTACCTTATAAACAGTCCAGATATCAAAACCCTGGTTGCAGATATTTTTTGCAGCCTGGTGATTTCTGGTTCAATTTTGCAATGATATGACTGATTTCAGTTCCCTTGGAAATATAGGCCTGCTTTTTCTGTATACCCCAAGTTAAAATTATAACAAGTAAAGAAATTAACTGTTATGTTAGAAATCAAGGTTTTTAGCAAAAAAGTTCGTTTTCAGACAAAAACATCCTCACATCTGTTTCTTTTTAACAGATTTTCATAGTTTTTTCCATTTTGCCTTATGAATTGATAAATTCACACTGTTATGAAC
>DATAMG010000102.1:0-23389 GCA_036260705.1 Chitinispirillaceae bacterium
AAAGTGTTTAACATACTGCCTGTTTTCAGATACCGCTTTAAAAAGATAAACACCCGACCCCATTGGTGGTACTGAGATCTGGCTGACCTCAGTCAAGTCACCTCCAATTTTGGTAACAATCTTGCCCTGAAGATTTAAAACTGAAAAACTTGAGTACTGTTCGGACACAGGAATTCTAATCCCGCTAGTTTTTTTTGATCCGCAATGAATTTTGACCATGCGCGATGCGATTTTCTTTGATAATACTGATTTTTCCTTTACCTGTGTACGATTATTACCGGTTACAAAAACTTCTCCGTTTTGCGCAGTAACACAAAGCTGATCACCAATAGAGCCCAGGAAACTCATTTGGGTGGTGGGAATGCCGGTACTGCATTCCTCCCAGCTTCTTCCATTGTCAAAAGAGACATAAAGATCAGCAAGCAGTCTAATTACACTGGTTGTGGGATCATATCTCTTGCCCGGAATTCCACAGTAAAGAGTATCCCCAATCCTGGTGATTTTCATGGCTGGTGCATTGATTTGAGAAAGGGTGGTTTTCCAGGTTATTCCACCATCAGCAGATACGAAAAGAATCTTATGTAAACTGATATATGAATCTACAGCCCGATATTTAAAGGTTACTGCGGTAAGAAAATTACCTGATTTCACGATATTCATCATTTTCCAGCCGCTGTCGGATTCACCACCTGCCACACTGTAAAAAGCGGTGCTATCTATACGGATAAGATTTTTCCAGAGAAGCATTTGCTTTCGAACAGAAAACGGAAGTGTATCAGCAAGGTTTTCTACAGGAGTGGATATGTTTATCCCATATCTATCCAATGCCTTTACCCATTTGCTTTCATTGCCTTTATAAGCGTAAAGCATATTTTTACCGTAAACTCCGGCAAAAGCGAAAAGCATACTATCTTCAAATACCATCTCGGTAATGACTGGATATTCACTGGTATTAGATATTATTGAAAGGCCATCTGAAAAAGATTCCCATTCACCACCTATTTTTTTTCGAAAAACGCCATCTTTTTGAGTTCCGGCATACAAGACCGAATCGAACAGAGCCAATGAAAGGACCTTTTTATTATCCAATCCTTCCCGATGTTTTGTAACATTGGATACCACCCGATTTTGATCTACAGTGTAGGAAATACTGTAAACGCCGGAATCGCCGGCAGCAACAAATAATTGACATTTTCCATCTTTTTCAAAACTGGCAACACTGGATATTCCACTGTCCAGATTATTCTGAACAGTCATCAGAGAAGTCCAGTTTTTATTATTCAGCGTATCATTTTTTTGGGTGGTATCAGGGAAAAGAGTTCTGAAAGCAATCTGGCCAACATTATCAGTAGAAATCAGATTCGCCCCTCTTCCAATGTCATAGATTAATTTTTCCAGTTGATTTGACTTATCAATAAACGTTTTTTTACTGTTTGGATAATTAAGCTCGATCCTTCCATAGCCGACCTGCAAAACGCTCTTTTCTTCTGAGGATGCGCAGGTATTAAAATTATGGTTGATCACAAACACAGGTGTCCCCAGCCTGGCCTGAACCGGTTCGGGATTTTCCATAATAATAGTTGGATCTTCCAGATAATTGGTAGCCCTGTAAATAAATAAAAAGAGCCTGTTTAAAGCTGTTGGATCACTTATACGGAAGACCGGATCAGGCCTTCCCGAAAACATGTACATTGCAGTGAAATCGACATAGGAAGGAACTTTATATAGATTAAATTTATACAGTCTGGAATTATTATTCATTGCCTGATAAAAATGAAGACGGTCTATACCACCGAAATACTCCCCAATCTTTAATAACGCTCCATAACGCCCATCGGGAGCTTTAACAAAGTAGAGCTTTTTATTTAAAGGAGCCGATGTGCTATATCCCGTTTCAGGCGCTTTGATATATTCTTTACTTAAAACATTATCATAATAATAAACAATCTGTGGATCATTGATTATGGTCGAATATATTTTGGCAAAGTTTAACTTCTGCTCCAAGTCCGGATTGAAAGTAATTCCAGACGGGCAGTAGATGCTGTCCCCTTTAAACGTCAAATCATTGGACAACGATAGTTTGTCATAACGTCTTAGGCATTGAAATGAATCTGCAGAAAGTGAGACTCCCACAGCCTGACCGAAATATTCTATAGTAAATAAGCTGCTAACCGGATCACTTTCTTGCGAAAATCCGGATAATTTTAGAAAAAGAACACAAATAGCTGTCAATATTAACTGCCTGTTTATCATCTTCATAAATCAGCCTCCTGAGGTGTATTTATGGTAACTGGTCCTTCGTTTGCACTTGACATAAAGCTACTACTGATAGATCGAACTACATAATAAACGATTATACCGGCCGGTAAATCGGATAAATCATCAAAAAAGAAAGGATCCTTTACTGTAAATACAGTATCAGTCTGAAGCGGGTTTATTCTGCGTTCAACTTCAAAACCCACCAGATCCGATGTACTATAGGCTTTCCAGGTAAGTCTTACTTCACCCAGATTTCCGACCTGCTCGACTTTCAGATCAAATGGTTTGGGTGGGGCAAGCCAGGGTATTCTCTTTAAGAACACGCTTTCCACCTTTGTAACTGTGGAATCCAGCACTTTTACCGAATCCTTCAACGTTGTAAAAAATCCGTCTTCTGCATGGAAAATGAGGGTATATGTTCCCGGAGGAATATCATTAAGCTCGTATTTGCCCTGCAGGTCGGTAGTGGTATGGCGGTTGATATCTTTGACAAAAACATCAATGAAGCCATCCTGAAGTTTATTATTGGATGCATAACTGACCACACCTCCTCTAGTGGCTATACCACTTATGGAACCCGGCCTGGAAAGTAAAATCGTATCCAATCTGATAGAGCAATTCCATAAAATTATCTCCAGTTTGTTAACTATAGCAAAGCCGATTTTGTCTTTTCCCTGCGCTTCAAGCACAAATTCACCGGAACTGAGTTTAACAATTTCGAAGTAGCCATTTTCATCGGCAGTGGTGATAATTTCAGGCTCTGAGAGTTGATAAGACGCAGTCGAATCAATATGAGCACTTTTTGGATAAACAATAATTCTGGCAAAAGCAGCAGGAGTTTTGTTATAAGTAAATATGGTACCGGCAACGGTGGGATTTGTCTCCTCAGTAGCAGGACCTGCAACCCGGGTAGTGCAGGAAAATGCCAACAGAAAGCATAACAGTGCAGACACAATAATCATTTTTTGTTCCTTTGACGGGTCAGAGGAAAGAACTGAATGTTAAGCTGAAAAACCGCTTCCTCCCCGGAATCCTGATTAGCGATATTCATTACCTTTTTACGAAACTGGGCAATTTCATCTTTGATCTGTTCAAAGGCCTGGGAGGAAAGGCTTAATGTCACTCCGCTTATATCGCGGCTTGAAGGCTGATGTAAATCCAGAGAACGTAAAGCCAATTGTAGTACTGATTTGTGAAATGCTGCAAGCCCCACCGTTTTTACATCTTCTCCAGAAGTAATCAGAGGTGAAGTAACTGTATACTGACCGGCTTCATCTTTTTTCAACATACCAAGTTTTAATAACAGCTCCACCGACTGTTTTACCTGCCTCGATGTAATCGGGGGATCAAAAGTTTTTGCAATCTCCTCGAAATTATCCTGAAAATCAAAAACAGGAAGCAAAGAACGCAGGGCTACATTATACCATTGAGAGAAGTATTCATATTGATCCTCCGGAATCTTCTCTACATCACAACCTTTACGTAAATCCAGCAGGATCTGGAAATGATGCCCCTTTGATTCTGCGGTTTTAGCCTGATTGAATCGAACCAGATGTTCAAAATAGAGCCGTTCCCTACCGGAGAATTTGAAGGCATGGGCCAGGGCATTTATTCCAAGCTCGGAGAGATTTCTTGAACCGTTCATTACCCGTAGCAGATAATCGCGAGCCTTGAAACCGGTTTTTTCTGACAACACTTTCAATGAATATCCGGGATTTTCAGCCTTTTTAAACTGATAGAAATCCCTTATAAATTCTCTGAAATCGACATAATTCAGGATCTTTTTCATGATAACCTCATTGATAGTATAACTAAAGGGGAATGACAAAACCAGAAGAGAGAGGATTTTTCGTTGTCATTTAGACAACAGAGGCGAGTTTTTCGAGAGAATTGGTATTTATGTGTGATTTTTGTCGGTGAGCCTTAGATAGTAAAGGGACGGAGGAGCTTTTTTAACAGTAGTTACATTTGCGGTATCTGTCTCTTTTGACTATTAATAGAATTTATTCCTAAATCGGACGATTCTTTGGTGATGGAACCGCATAGTGTCCTTTAGATTATCTGGTTTACAGCTTCAAAGCCATATCTACCAGGTATACGGCTATCAGGCAGCCACTCTTCACAAAGCATAATCTTTCGATCATTGAGATTATCATAGTTGAGATAAACCGTTGTATTGTATTTCTTGCCGATTTCTTTAGCAAGCCAAATTTTACCAACCTGACGAGTTCGGGCCAGTAAGACCATTTTTTTCTCAAGATCCTTTTGTATGTAATCAGATTGAAGTCTTTTCATGGTGACTAATATAGCTCATAATGGAAAATAGTCAAGACTATATTCCATTATAGTGGAAAATAGTCAAAATTTTCTTTAAAATATCAGTTTTCACGCTAAATACTGTTTTTAATCTAAAAACAGGGATTTTGGTTTTTCAATTTATACCAATGCATGGTATCACTTGCATTGAATTCTCAATATTGGGATCCGAAATTTCAAAATATCATATCTTACCATTTTTATTCCTTCTCCTATAATATAGCTAATATACACTGAAATTGTCTCCACAATAACAGGTGTCTGAAATTTTATTTATTTTTATATAGTCTACGCAGCCTCCGGATTCCACTCTTTTCCAAGTACTGGGAAACAGCGAATCCAAAGTGATAATTTTTTTGTGTACACAGTTATCATTAACATAAAAGTAAATGTTTTTTATGGTATCTGAATAATCTTCCAATATAAATTGTGACAAATAATAATGATATTTACCACACAAGTTTCCGCAAAGCGTTGTATCCATTTCCATAATTTTAATAAACCCCTGGATCTCACTAACAAGACATCGGCCATCATGGCAGTCACACTGGATTAAAAATGAGGCAGCAAGAAAGCAGAATAGTAAATTTCTTTTCATATTCGTGTTTAGCCAGGATTTCTATTTGATTTTTATAGGCAAAATATCATATAGTGCCATGTCAAATCATTGTCCATGCTTAACAACTTACATTCTGTCGCTAATTATTATCAATAGAAATATTCATTTTTTAAAAATAATATTGACATATTTTGGCGTTGGTGAGCCTTAGATAGTAAAGGGGACTGAGGAGCATTTTTAACAGCAGGTTCATTTGTTTTCTCTCTCTTTTTTGATTATGAATACGATTTATATTATAAAAACAGCTCTGAAAGGAATCTCTCAGCACTCCTGATCTCAATTCCATTTACCACATGATCATTTCGTAAATTCATTACTACTTGTGTGGCTTTGAGAGAATACTTCGATGAAAAATAAACCAGGTTTTTATCCAGTTTATCATTGGTAGTTTTACACTTAACAATCTGTTCGATGCGATCATCGCGAATCAATGCGAAATCAGTTTCCTGGCCTTCCTTGGTTCTAAGGTAGTGTAATCTCGAATTTTCACCCAGATAATCATTTCTTCCCCAAACATCCTTTAGTAAACTGACTGCAATATGATTCTCAAATCGTGCCCCCAGACTTCCATCAACCAACCCTGTATCATAAAAATAAACTTTGGGTTCCTTAAGAAGTGATCGTGCAATATCTCGTGAATATGGTGTTACTCTAAACACCAGAAAAAGACCTTCGAGAAGCTGCAAATATTTTGAAATTGTTGTAGGAGATGTTCCTACATCACGTGCTATCGAAGCCAGTGAGAGTGGAGAACCTACTCTTTGACGAAGTAATTCCACCATCAGCTGAATAGCTCTAAAATCAAATATCCGTTGAAAATCAAGGATATCATATCTGATAATTCCTTCAATATACTGATTTCGCCACCGCAAAGCATCTATATCATTTCCTTCGGTAAATGGCTCAGGAAATCCACTACGGTTAATCAACCTCTCAAGCTGCCCGCAATAGGCACTATCCTTAATCTCTACCAGACTGACCGGCAAGAGCCGATGGCGAAAGCAACGACCAGCAAGCGATTCCCCCGAATGAGACAGTATATCCATACGGGCACTACCAGTAACCAATATTCTTAATCCGTCCGGTTTAGTATCGTATATTCCTTTGAGAAATGTTTGCCAGCCCTGCATTTTATGGATTTCATCTAATATCAGTAACTCTGTATTAGGCAGCCGCTCTTCACAAAGCATAATTTTTCAATCATTGAGATTATCATAATTGAGATAAACCGTTGCATTATATTTCTTACCGATTTCTTTAGCAAGCCAGGTTTTACCAACCTGACGAGGTCGGGCCAGTAAGACCATTTTTTTCTCAAGATCCTTTTGTATGTAATCAGATTGAAGTCGTTTCATGATGACTAATATAGCTCATAGTGGAAAATAGTCAAAAATTTCTTTAAAATATCAGTTTTCACGCTAAATACTGTTTTTAATCTAAAAACAGGGATTTTGGTTTTTCAATTTTTGCCAATGCATGGTACTGTTTACGGCGCGGGAAAAAGCGACTCAGATGTCCCCGGGATTATTAACCGGAAGCGTAAAATAGAAGAGGCTTCCCTTTCCGGGCTCGCTTTCCACTCCGGCGAACCCGTTGAATTTTTCCACCACTAACTTTACAATTGTCAGACCTATACCGTGCCCCTGCCTGCGACCGGCATGCAACCTGCCCAATTCCGTAAATAACACGCCGGCCTTCTCCTTAGCGATGCCCTCACCGTTATCCTTTACCCAGAACCGCACATGTCCGGCTTTATCATTTTTATCGTACCCCAGAACAATTACCGGTCTGGCCTCCGGATCAGGATTGGTACCGTATTTTATGGCGTTATCTATGTAGTTCACCCATATTTCCGTGACCCAGGGAGCGTAGCCGAAAATGGAGGGCCAGGTATCGGGTTTACAAACCTGAATATTGTTCGATTCTATTTTGTACTCCATTCTCCGCAGCGCTTCATCAACGCTTTCGGAAATTGAAAAAACGCCAAACTCCCCGGAGTCTATTTTTTTAACACCGGTAAGCAATAGAAGCGACTCTATGATATTTATCATTTGTTGAGTTCCATTATTGATTAATGTCAGCTTCTTGCCTGCCTTTTGGTTGTCGCTGAACGAGAACTGCTTTGTGAGCGAACTTATCGACACCGATATCATCAAAAGCGGGTTTTTCAGATCGTGGGCCACCTTGTGCCCGAAGGTCTCCAGCTCCGAGACCTTTTGCTCCAGATCTCTTTGCGCTCTCTCTCTCAATTTCATCTCGTCGCGCAGCTTATGATTCAATGTGGATATGTACCCCACGACCAGCGCGACAATCAAATTTTGCGAAATCCCCATGGCATAGGAAGGTATTTTGTCATCTAAATAATGAGTTACTATTATGGTTTTATGAAAAGGCAGAAGCGTCGCGACAAATATGGAAAAATTGATTGCCGCGGTTCCCAGTATCCCGGCAAAGACACCGCCCCGCAATGCGATTATACCCACCCACACAATACCGATCATTCCGATGAACGTATCGGATGTTAAAAACAAAAGACAATAAATCAAAACCGTATTGAGAAGGAAATATCCTCCTATGTCAAACGCTACTTTTTTTGGCGGTTGGAGAAACCAGGTTTTGTTTTTTGTACGACCGGGCGAGGACGCCCCTTTTGCAAAGGAAGTATCGTGAGAGTTCATGAGTTTGAGATCCGTTGAGATTCAATCGATTCCGATTGTTAGAGCTTTGTGTTCGATCGACTCAGTTAATCGCGCCGCCCGCGCAACGGTAAAAACACACAAATAATGATCCGTGAGCCTGACAACCCGTAAATCGGAATTCGTCCGCCATTCCAGCCCCCGTCCAATGAAACCTATACGACCGAAAATACGGGGCCAGCCTTACCGATAAAATAATCCCGGGGAAAAAACGACTGGGAAAAATTCTTATATTTCTTTAATAATCAGCAAGATAGTCAAAAATCCCCCTAACCGGCAGCAAACATCGCCCGTTAAGCCCGACACTCGCATTACAAGCCTCATTCGGGGAACAGGTGTGTTTCCTGTTCAAAAACAATTTCAGATCCGCAATGCGGCAATTTCCGAGATGGAATTTTCCAATCCCCTGCGTGCTTAATATATTTTGTTAATTGCGAAAACCATTTTTAAAGACCAATTCCGCCGATAGATCTTTTACAATCGTTGGGGCGGGAATCCCTGGAACAGGCAATGGGCCACCTTGGAGTTACACCACAAAAATGGCTGAAAAAATCTCACAATCACTAGCCGCGATTCTCTCCCGTCTGAATAAAAAAATCAATCTTTTGATGGTTGATGATGAAGCCGGCATAGCGGCATCGCTCTGTGAGTTATTTGACTCACCGCTTTTCAATATCTTTACTGCCCATTCTTATGAGCAGGCGGTAAAAACGATCGACTCCCATAATGGTAATTGGCACGCCTGGATTCTTGATATTGACCTTGGAGACGAGAAGAGCGGACTGGATCTTATCAGGGCATACCGCAATTTTCCTTACAAGATCGTATTGTCCGGACTGGGATCGATGGGTGTTGCAACCAGGGCATTGGAGCTGGGAGCGAAAATGGCGATTGACAAGAACCCCGGATCACTCAGTGCGCTGTTCGATGAGACATGCAAGTTGTCTACACTTGGATTTTTACTACAGGGCCGGCCTACAAAATATTTCGAAGTTTTTTCACTACTTGCAAAAGCTCAAATCAGGACTGCGCGGGATTGGGCGCACTGCGCCTGTATAACTCCGCGTCAATTATCACGTATTTGTGAAATCCACGGAGCCATTTCACCACTCCATTTCATCGCCCATTACCATGCTGTTCATTTGCTTTTGGAAAATAAGACGGTGAGAGCGGATGAGCATGGGCTTTTGCAGGCCATAAAGGAGCTAAGCGGTTTTGATGTCGAATGCCTGGATATCTCCTCACGAAACAGCGACGATTTCGCTGGCTTGCTGATACGATAAATCTCCACTGATCTCCTGAAATACTTCAATTTTTAACGTCCCAGTGGGACATTGATGTCCTTTGTGAGCTTATAGGTCAGGACTATTTTACTGATGACCTATCTCACGCCGCAAAACGGAGTGACCCTAAGGGCATGAAAAAATCCTGCAGCAGTTATGGCGGGCACGCATGGTCCGTGAGAGCAGATCAGGCGGAAAAATTGATCTTAAGCGAATTCGTGGAGCATGAAGTTCCGCAAGTCAATTTTACAAACGGAGGTATTATGCTTTTAAAACATCTATCGGTGTTTTGCGCGGCGCTTTTCGCGATCGCGGCGCAAAGCGCCGCACAGCTCACACTCAAAATGCCGCATAAACAGGTGAGTGTGCAAAATGTTAACGGAAAGACAGTTTTCTCGGGTGTGTCAACCTACGGCAAACCCGGACAGCCCAATCTGCCGGTATATACAGTGACTTTTCTGCTTCCACCCGGAACCGATCCCAAAGACATTTCTGTTTCCATCGAGAATCCGGTCGAGTCCTCCTTTTCAGGGAAATGGTACGTGACGCCGGCTTCGCCTCCAATAAGGGGTGATCAACAAGCACCTACTGGAGAATACCCGAAAGATATGAAAGTTTACGGGCACAATGCATTTTTCCCGTCCTCATGGACCGGGATGATTAAATCCGGCAAAATGGGTGCGGACTTGCTCCTGGATATAGCAATCAATCCATGCAAGTACAATCCGGTTACCGGCGAAATGAAAAAGCTAGTTGGCGGCACACTTACGGTAACTATCAAAGGTCAGGGGAGATCCTCAGCATCATACGCCGCTCCGGCGCGTAATGCCTGGACTTTAGAGCGTCTGAGGAATTTAATCGTCAATCCCGATGCATTGGATTGTGCTCCTACGGGATTTCGAATACCCGGCGAGTCGCCAGAGCGTGACAATCTGACAACTGATTATGCAATAATAACGACAAATGCAATCGTGGATTCACTGGCGAACCAATCGGCAGACGCACTGAATAATTTTAGAACCTATCTGCAAAATGACGGATATAACGTCATAATAGCTACTGAAACTCTCTGGGGAGGAGGCAGAGGTGATTCCGCTGCGGAAAATATCAGATTATGGCTGCAAAATTCTTACAGTAATAATAATAACCTGGTAGCGCTCCTCATCGGCGATCCTGATCCGAAAAAAGGTGATGTGCCGATGAAAATGACATATCCGGAGCAAAGAGAACCAAACACAACAAAAAATACGGAATCAGATGGTTCCACATGGGACATTGGTGAGGCTCCTACGGACTTCTATTATGCTGAACTGAGCGGTAGTTGGGATAGAGAAATAGATAGTATCACGGGCAATATCAAGGGTGATGGAAGATTCGGTGAATTTTGCGATGACTCCGGTTCTGGGGGCTACGATAGGTTTGCCGAAATACTGGTCGGTCGCATTCCCTTCTATATTTCAAGGACCCTTGCTGTGGTCGAGCTCGAAAATATTCTCACTAAAACGAGAATTTATGCACAATCGTCGAACCGGGATTGGAGAAAAAATGTTCTGCTTCCCATGGTGCCGATGAACGCCGGAACACCTGAGCATTATGTAGGTGAAAGAATCAAGAGTGATTTCTGTATTCCTAAACAATTTGGTTATTACCGGCTTTACCGCGAAAACACTTACCCGATAGCTATGTATCCTGATGTTGTCAATATGTATCCGCCGATGAACGATGTACCCTGTACTGAAGACAGGGTTCTGGAAGCCTGGACGCACAACTATTTCGGCGTGGTTATCTGGAACACGCATGGATGGAGCTCCGGCGCCTCCGAAGTTTTCAGCTCGGCAAACGCGGTCAATCTTAACGATAGCTTCCCCTCTATGGTGTTCGCTGGGAGTTGTTCAAATGCCGAGGTGGAAGATAAAGATAATCTCGCCTATTCGCTTCTGGTCAATGGGGCAATCACCGTGGTCGCGGCGACTAGAATGTCTACTTATGGGGGAGCCAGTGATTATCCGACCACCTCGTTTAACGAAGGGTTTTCATACGCATATACCGGGTATTTACTTGATAATAAGAGCTCCGGCAATGCACTTAACATGACTAGAGAAAGAGATTCTCTTACGGATTGGGGACCAACCGGGTGGCGCCATTGCCATATCTATAATATTTATGGTTGCCCTGAATTATCCCTTAATACATCCAATAATACACCGGCTCCTCCGACGTATCTGTCAGTCGATTCACGGCTTCCAAATTTTATACTTAACTGGAGCGACAATGCCGACAATGAAACCGGCTATAAAGTTGAATGGGCCTTGAATCTGAAGGGTCCTTTCACAGGCGTCTGTATTACTGGGTCGAATGTGCAACGCTGTGATATTACGGCCAGTCCCGGTGAGAAACGGTTTTTCCGCGTCCGCGCTTTTAATAACCAAGACTCTTCATGTTATTCAAATATCGATTCAGGAACAACCTACAGTGCTACCGGCATCCAGGCTCCGCCGCCTCCGGATGTGATCTCATGTAGCCCTACCCCTGACAATACGATCACCCTTAACTGGACAATGTCGCCCGGAGCGCAGAGCTACTCCGTCATACGTTCCACGCACGTCGACGGACCGTTTGCCACCATTGCAAGCAAACTTACCGGCGCCATCTGCACCACCTTCACCACCTCTAGCATGGTCCCGAATACAACTTATTATTTCAAAGTAATAGCAGTAAATAGCGCCGGGCATAGCTGCTCCGGTGTAGCCGGCGCGACCTGCGTGGATACCGTACCGGCTGCGCCCACAGACCTTATTGCCGCAGCACGGAATTCAACCCGTGAAATTACACTCTACTGGACAGATAGTTCTCTTACGGAAACCGGGTTTATCGTTTATATGGCCTTGAGCCCCGGCGCGTGGTTCAGGTATCCGGTAACTGTTAAAAAGGATATCGACTCTATCACTATTAGTAATCTGGCAATGAATAAGATGTACTATTTTCGCGTTTCAGCGTACAATAACGCCGGGGAATCCGAATTTTCCAACGATGCCTCAGCTACCACTCTTTCGTCAAATACAATAATTGAAGCTGAAAATGCGCGACTTGAGAATGGCGCCGCAGTTAATACGAATCACAAGAATTATTCCGGATCGGGTTTTGTCGATGGGTTCATAACTGACACAGCTAAAGCGACCTTCTTCGTCAACAATTCCGCGGCAACCGATAAGGCGTATGGTGTATCATTTCACTATTCCGCCGGGAACGGAAAAAGCACCAATATGAAACTTTATATCAATGGCGCATTCGTAAAGGTCCAAAACTTCCGGCGCACAAATGATTGGGATACCTGGGCGGATATCTCGGAAACCGTAACCCTCCGGCCCGGTAACAATAGATTGACAATTTTAACTGATATCTCGACTTATCATACCATCAATCTCGACTATATAATGGGTCTGGAGCCTGGAACTATGCAATTCGATATTTATGCTTCGGCCGGGGCAAACGGCAGCATAAGCCCCAGCGGACTTGTCGAGGTGAATAGCGGCGGCAGTCAGACCTTCACCATTACCCCCAACAGCGATTATCAGGTAGACGATGTGATAGTAGATGGTCACAGCCAGGGAGCAATTACAGATTACACGTTCAATAGCGTGAACCAGAATCATACTATTTCCGCAACGTTTAAAACAGGTCCTTGTTACGGCGCCCAGGGCGGAGGAAACGGCCTGAGGGGTGATGTGTTCGGACTGTCGACACCCACTACACCCGAAACTGAATATTGCAAGGCAACCGACGGTGATATTGGCACATACTATCATAATCTTCCACAACCGGACGGCTGCTATACTGGTTTGGATTTAGGCACCGCAAAGGTTATAAGAAAAATAAGATTCCATCCTATCCCAAAGGTAGCGGAGAGACTGAAGGACGGGAAATTCCAGGGCTCCAATACTTCTAGCAGCGGCGGATATGTAGATTTGTATACAATCTCAACAATACCGGCCCAAAACCAGTGGAGTGAGGTGGCGATAACTAATTCCACTGCATACCGTTGGGTGCGCTACCTGGCCCCCGACGGAAGTGGCGGCGCTATCGCCGAAATAGAATTTTATTCTTTCACAGCCCCATCAAACCTTACCGCAACCGCAGTAGCGCCAAATCAGATCAACCTGGCATGGCTTTACAATTCATCCAATCAAACCGGATTCGCCATCGAACGATCACTGAGTTCAAACGGGCCATGGGCTCAGATAGCCACCACTGGCGCAAATGCCCGAACATATTACGATGCCCAACTGAGCGGCGGTATCAAATATTGGTACAGGGTGAAAGCGTTCAACGCAACCGGCAGCTCCGATTGGTCCAATACCGCATCCGCAACCACACCCAACGGCGGATACGGCAATCTTGCTCTTGGCAAGACAGTTACAGTATCAAGTGAAATTGCCGGCGTGACCTACTCATCCGCTAATGTTAATGATGACAACACCACCACCCGCTGGACTGCGTCTTCCGCAACTCTCCCACAATGGGTGAAAATTGACCTGGGATCACAGCGTACCCTGAACGAGGTTGAAATGATGTTCGCGTCTCCCGGAAATTCCGGAGACTGTTACGATTTCAGCATACAGACTTCCACCGACAATGTCAACTGGACGACGCGGGTAAACCAGAATCCCAACTGGGATAAACGTCAAACACAACGTTACGGTTTCAGTACCACCACCGCCCGTTATGTTCGCATCACAATCAATGGAACACCGGGTGGCGATAGTCCCGGCTTATACGAGTTCAGAGTATTCGGCATGTAATTGCGAAACGGAATTACACCGTAATAGTCTCGGTTGTTCACTATGGGCCGCCCTCAAAGGGCGGCCCCTCTTTTTGGCTGTTGTAACGTTCGGAAGACTGGTTATAACACCTGCGGAAAGCGGCACCAGTCGGATGTGATTGAAAAAATACTGCGTCACTGTGGATTATGGAAAGAAGAGCAGCCAAGGCCTTCTCCTCCCGAAGTGATTCCCAAGTCCAAATGAGCCTAAGCTGGACTACGTTTTTGTCTGATAAATAAATGCGTTTATACCATATAAATACTACAAACTTATTTAAAAAAAATGTTCATCATTATAGAATTAAAGTTCAAAAAAACTAACTTTTTTTATGGCTTTTATGAAAAAACGTCCATACAGAATAGCATTTCTTGCAGATAACCTTTATGTCCATTATTGCCGCGAGGTATGGGCAGGTGTATTATATGGCTCAAAAGCTGCAGGTTTTGAATTACTTACTTTTTTAGGTGGTTCTTTAAACGATCCCAATTACCATATAGCAGGTCGTAATTTCCTTTATGATCAGATTCCTTTAGATGAACTTGATGGAGTAATTTTTAATTCCGGTTCAATTGGAAACTACAGTTCAGAAAAGGAATTGTTGGATTATTACGAACGATTTTCATCGCTTCCAATAGTTAATATAGGGATGATATTAAAGAACTATCACAGTATCATTGTTGACAATAAAATCGGAATGAAAGCTCTGGTAAACCATTTTGTTGAGGTTCATGGTTATAAGAAAATTGGCTTTATCCGTGGTCCTGAAGGAAGTTTTGATGCAGAGGTTCGTTTTGAAGCATACAAGGAAGCATTACAGGAGAATAATATTGAATTTGATCCATCAATAGTCACTTCTGGAATGTTTGATAAAAGTTCAGGGATTAAAGCAGTTTCCTTTTACATGGATATCCTTAGAATGCTTCCGGATGCAGTAATTGCGGCTAATGATGATATGGCGGTTGCTGCAATGACAGAATTCTCCATGAGAGGGGTAAATATTCCTATCGGTGGATTTGATAATAATTCCTCATCATTGAGCTATGACCCTCCATTAACAACCGTTCAACAGCCGATTTTCAGACTTGGTAGTCTATCTATAGAGATTATGAGCCGTTTAATAAATGGTGATAATCCTGCTATGCTGACAACCCTGCCAACATCGATTGTAATAAGGAGATCTTGTGGTTGTTTTTATGGGATTAATGAATCCAATACGATCAGAGTCTCTGAGGCTTCAAACGATTGTGATAAAATATCATTATCCCACCAATTAAAAGTCAATTTTTCCTCTATTGGTAACAGTTTAAGTAATCAAAGATGGGCAGATGAACTTGTCGAGTCGATAGATATCGAGATAAAGAATCATTCGTATCTTGGTTTTTTAAAGAAAATTGAACCCTGGATCATGGAGTCTCTTGGAAATCGTATAAATATATCGGAGTGGTTTAACTGCTTTTCATATTTGTTAAAAAAAATGTCACTTGATTCAGAAGAAAAAAAAATTTTGTCTGAATTTAAAACCAGAGTATTCGCATTTCTTGGAAATAAGGGAGCCGTTTATGAGATGTCAAAAAGAAACATTCTCGAAGATGAGAGTAATTGTTTCCAGTTTATGAGTAATTCTCTTATTTCAACATTTGAGATGCTGGAACTGGAACAGATATTTTCTACGGAGCTACCTAAGTTTAGAATCAAGTATTTCTATATATTTCTTTTCGATTCCCAAAACCCCAGTAAATTACATCTTATCTATTATCTCAATCGATACCTTGATATAACCATAAGTAAAGACGTGTTTGATTTTAATGATATTTTCAGTGAGGTATTATTTAAAAACTTTGATCATAAGTATAGTATCATAATGCCACTTTATTATAAAGATCAGAAAAATGGAATGATAATAAGCGATACCGGTACCCTGAATGGCAATTTTTATGAACATGTTATGACGCATATAAGCAGTGTATTAAAAAGAGCGGAGTTAACAAAACAGATCAATCAATATACAGAACATTTGGAGCAGGAAGTAGAAAAACGGACCAGTGAATTGAAAAAAACTCAGGATCAACTGATTCAATCCGAAAAACTTGCTGCGTTGGGACAACTTATTGCCGGTGTTTCACATGAAATAAACACCCCCTTGGGTGTAATCAGATCGTCTATAGAAAATATAAACGAAATCCTTTCAGAAAATTTACATAAGTTAAACAGTTTTTATAAAAATCTTCCTGATTCAGTTAGCGCTGATTTTAGCAATCTACTGAATACTGCACATACAGATATCTGTCTAAGCAGTCGTGAAGAAAGGGCCATCAAACACAAGATTATGGATGCCCTTCAAAACATGGGTATTGAAAAAGAGGAAGAGATATCACAAAGCCTGTTTCTAATTGGAATTAATGATGATATCAAAAAATTTGAGACAATCCTGAAACATCCATTGTGCAATGAGATGTTGAATATCGCTTTTAAACTAAAGGCTCTGGTGCGCAATTCAAATACTATCCGTTCTGCATCTCAAAAAGCTTCCAAAATTATTTTCGCCTTAAAGAGTTATTCCCGATTTGATAATTCAGGTAAAAAAAGTTCAGCAGATATTAGGGATACTCTGGAGACTGTATTGACTCTTTATCAGAACCAGTTAAAACTGGGTGTGGATGTAGTTAAGGAGTTTGATAACCTGCCTTCTATTGAGTGTTATCCTGACGAGTTGAATCAGGTTTGGACTAACATTATTCACAATGCAGCACAAGCCATGCAATTTAAGGGAAAGCTACTGATTCGTGCTTTGAATAAAGAAAATTTTATCGAAATCACCTTCTCAGATACTGGATGCGGTATTGCACCTGAGTTAATTGAAAAAATTTTTGATCCTTTTTTCTCGACAAAATCCATGGGTGAGGGTAGTGGTTTGGGATTACACATCTGCCGTCAAATAATAGATAAACATAAAGGAACAATAACGGTTACAAGTTGTGTAGGTCAGGGTACTACATTTACAATAAAAATTCCTAAGGGTAATTTAAATATTAATTGATCTGAAAAAAAGAATTGTTATAACTTGGGAAATAAGTTATAAATGTGTTATAAAGCTATTCCTGTTTGGGTGGAAAAAAAAGTCATGAAAAAGTCTGTGATATTATGTGTTGATGATGAAAAAGATATACTGGACAGTTTACGGTATTTTCTTTTGAGTAAGCTTGACAGGCTTGCCTACAGGGTCGAAATAGCCGAATCTGCTGCTGAAGCATTGGAGATTTATGAAGAGTGTCAGGAACAAAATACCAAAATACCTCTTATTATTGCTGACTACATTATGCCGGGTACAAAAGGAGATGAATTATTAGTTACTTTGCATAAAAAAGATCCTCAAATGTTAAAAATACTGTTAACTGGCCAGGCTACACTTGATGGTGTAAGAAATGCCTATGAGAATGCTTCATTGTATAGATATATCGACAAACCATGGGAAAAAAGTGATTTTCTCCTTACTATTCAGGAAGCTTTAAAGAGTTATTTAACAAATAGAGAGCTTGAGGCGATTCTTTCTGAGAAAGAAACTCTTTTAGAGGAGGTAAGCTTAACCAGGCTGGAGGTAATAAGAAGATTATGCCGGGCTGCTGAATACAGGGATAATGATACAGGTTCACATATTATCAGAATGAGTAAATACTGCTGGATAATAGCTCGTGCGCATGGTGTTGAGGGAGCTGAAGCTGATTTGATGTATAATGCTGCGCATATGCACGACCTTGGAAAAATCGGCATCCCGGATCATATCCTGTTAAAGTCGGGTAAGTTGACAGAAGAAGAGCGGGCAGTTATGGAGAAACACTGTGAGATCGGAGCTGATATTATTTCTGATCATCCATCCAAGCTTTTTCAACTGGCAAGGCAGGCCGCTCTGAGTCATCATGAAAAATGGGATGGTACCGGGTATCCAAATAAATTGAAAGGTATTGATATCCCTCTGATTGGAAGAATTGTCGCCATAGCTGATGTATTCGATGCTCTAACACATAAGAGACCGTACAAAGAAGCATGGGATGTGGAGACGGCTGTGGATTATATCAAAAAAAACAGTGGATACCATTTTGACCCCGAATTGGTTGACACATTCTTAAAAGTTCTTCCAGAAATTCTTTCTATAAATGAAACACACAAAGATTAAAACAGTTAACAAAAAATGTTTGTGTCTTGCCATAAGGTTTTTCAAGTTTAATGTCCGCCGTTTACAATAACCCTGAATTTTAAATGTTAATTAAAATAGGCTCAATGTTTAAATCATAGTTGTCTATGTAGAATTGGCATATTTTTGGAATTACTGATGTTTGAAATTTATATGTTGTCCCTAACGGGACAATGATGGATATTGCATAATTTTTTAGTTATTAGTTCCTGATCCCATAGGGATCAAACATCAATAAAAAACAGCGTAACAAAAAAACCTAATCGTCCCGTCAGTGCGAAATATATGGATCATATTACACATGATATATATGTTATCATAATGTTATAGAATTTTTCGATATCCGATGCCTGATTACAATGACGACATCTGACATCTGCTGTGATTTCACTACAGCTCCCTATCGGTCAATGTATCTCTTTGATATTATTAAAATAGGCTTACGGTAAAAAAGAGGTCATGTTCTAAAACAACTTCCAGCGATCTATCAATCTGTCGCCTTTTACTTCAGAAGTGTTCATCCGCTTTCTTTTAAGCCAACAGTCATTATTGTTTATATCCACATAACACTTTAAGTTTCAACATATTATCTATATACATCTTTGAAATGTTCTCATTATCATTAGAAATTACAGGATTTTTGGGAACCATAACTGTATCCTTAATTGAAGTAAATAGAATTATTCTTCAATATAAAATTCTGGAGTCAGCCAAACCTACTTTTTTTGTATTCTAAACAAAATTATATGCCTTACAATCAGTCTATTTGAGGTAATCATGGTAAAAATATTTTTAACTATCGTTATTATTATTTCATCTCTCATTCTTTCATGTTCACATGACACTATATCTGGAACTATGAATTCAGATAAAACTGAAAATATTCTTCTAAGTAAGAATTTAGTTTATTTAGCTGTGGGCCAGAATGATAGTATATCGGCCAGTGTTATACCAGATGGTTCAGCTAAAACAGATCTGATTTGGCATGTTTACAACCCTGATGTAGCATCTGTAGAAAACGGTAAAATTAAAGGTCTCTCTTGCGGTAAAACTAAGATAGCCGTTTCCATTAATGGAATAACTGAAGAAGCAGATATTATTGTAAGAAATCTTGAAAAGAACCGTTTCAGAATACATTTCAAAACAATACAGAATACACCTGAAAGTTATAAAAAATATGGTATAGTTCTTATTGGAGAGGCGTTACCTGGCACTTATGAAGGTTATTCCTATAAGATCAACGATACCATTTACGATTACCGGAATTTTCTTCAGTTTAAAAATGCAGATTCTTTCGGAATGTATACTGATATAAGCATACAGGATGATAAAAGTTTAAGCGCCTGCATTCTGAAAAACACCGATATATTTGATTATTTCAGCGATGCATCCTTGCTTCAAGAGATCGATCTTCTATCTTACAATGAGATATGGTTCACAGAGGGAATTAACAAGTTTTTTTTATCTGAACCAGTCAATGGCTTAACTGGATTGAACATTTCAGGTGAAAACAGAATAGTAACTGCTGGAGACATGATCAATATGCAGCTTAAAGCGATACCTTCTACTGTCTCTCTTACAAAAGTTAACTGGCAAACCAGTAATCAATTTGTAGCCAAGGTTGATAGTGTTGGAAAGGTTACTGCATTATCCAAAGGAACTGTTGTTATCAGTGCTTATTCTGGAGGACTGGTTGCTCATAAGACGATATCTGTTGTTCCTGCCATCAGCAATGCATTTGTCAGAATCCATTACTGCCGTTATAAAGGAGATTATGAAGACTGGACATTAGTGACCATGGACAGTGTTTTTTCTTTTAATGATTTTGATGTATATGGAGCTTATGTTGATATCCCTGTTGTTAATGAGCTTAATTTCACGCTTAAAACTGATTTTGAAATCGCACTGAACTATTCCGGATCTGATATTAAACAAAATGAGCTATGGATATTGCAGGGTAAACCTGATGTGCTGACATCCAGACCATCAATGGATATTGGAGCATTTAAAATTGCTAATTCATGGTCGGATAAAATTTATCAAAACGGATTAAGCTGGGAGAATAAAATTGATGGTTTTTTCTATATGAGTTATGATGCATTAAAAAAAAATAACGCCTATACCTATTACGTTTCTGCCAAACAAACATACCAACCCAGAATGCTTGCAGTATTTAATGTCGAAGGAAACTTTCGAGGAGATTTCTGGATTAGTTTTGGTGCAGGAGACACTGCATCACCTAAAAAGATCAAGAACTTTCTTGGTTATCCCTTTCTATCATATGGTAACATATACGAATCAAATTTTCCAGCAAAAAACATCGTATTTGACATAACAGATTTGCTTCCGCTCAATACAGAAGATGTATTCATGGAAATAAGGGATGGAGCATTCAACAGAACCCTTAAGGTTAACAGCTTTTCAATAGAAATTTACGATGACTACTCATCCGAACCTACACAAATAATAAGCGATTCAGGGTTACCTGCATTTACGATTGATGGCAGTACCACCAGGTTTGTCATCGAAGATCTGACCGTTACTGAAAATTCTATGCTGGCGAAGGGAAAAAACACAAGGCCATTTGAAATAAGCTCACGTCCGCTATCAAGTTCAGATTTGTCATATTATATTCCATGTCCAGCCAGAATGCCTGTAAGTCAGTTTACAGAACTGGCTAACCGCGGCAGAATAAAGATACTGGACAAGGTAATTATCAAAAATAATTATTTAGCAAAATCAATGATAGAAAACCGTGTCGATAACTCTACATCACCTCACTTTCCTCCTGTGGGCAGTCAGGAATTCAAGGGTTCATGTACAGCATGGGCTATTGGTTATTACATGGCTACATACAATATTGCCAGAAAAAACAACTGGGATTTATCTGGAGCAAGATGGGTAAATGGTTCGATTTCTGAAGGTTATCGAGACAAAATTATGAGTCCGGATTTTTTATATAACCTGATTAACGAGGGAACAGATGATGGTTCGTATGGATATTTCGCCTCACTTGTACTGCAGGATATAGGAATTGCCAGTATGAATACTGCACCGATTATCTATGACAACGTAAAAGAATGGCCGACAGAACAGGCATTCAGAGAAGCTCCTGTAAACCGCCATGACGAGTCATCTTTTTTCTATGGCACTATAAAAACCGATTTTGATATTGACAATATTAAAAATCTGATTAGAGCTGGTGAACTGGTAACTGTTGCTATTCAGGCATCCGGCATTAAATTAACTGAAAATGATACCTACACTCAGCAAAACGCCGGTGTCAATCTTGACCATCTTGTGACTATTGTTGGATTTGATGATAACTGGACAACAGAAAGTACAGAATAAATATCGATCTACTTTAATTATATACCTACAATGACTTTGATAAGTTTTTTAGAAGGTTTACATTACAAATTAATCCTCGCTGCGGTTATTTTCTGTGACCCTGTGACCATTCGGATAATGAACATACCAGACCCCAGTGAGTGTGGTAACATAATTTCATGCTGTCCTGCACTTTTGTATCTATTGGCAAAAACGGCTACCCGTCTGCCTCTGCTGTCAATGATGTCGATTTTGACAAAATCCCCTGAGCTCAGAGTGTATCTTAAATGATTATTCAGAAATGACATCGATGGTATTGATTTTGCAAACGGTACCTTTTTCTTTTGAACAGCAGTTTTCGGGAGAGAATCATTCAATACCATAAAATCATATAATGAATAACCTTTTGACGAGTTATTTCGTTGTATTCCGTACATTCTTACATACCGGGCAATCGCAGGTTCAAAGGTTTCATCCGTTACTGATCGTGGGCCGTTTACGGTTGTACTGAACACATCCTTCCAGGTGGTTTTATCATTGGAGAGTTGAATTGTAAATGATTTTGCAGAACTGGAATCCCATTTGAGTATCACTCTGTTGATTTCCAATTCGGAACCAAGATCGACAGTAATCCATTGGGAGTCGGTAGCTGCACTTGTCCACTTTGTATTAGTATAGTTCTGCCATGTCGAAGCGGATGTTACATTTCCCGGGGCATCGGAACCGCTTGATGAAGAGGCTGTTGCGGTTTTATTCAATGCAAGATTTCGTTTTGAATCGATAGCCCTCCAGATTCCAAGATCTGGTTCAACCTCCCAGTCCTGATAATAATTTATAATAACGGAATCTTTCGGACTGAATGTGATCGGAAGCCAGACATAATCGCCACCTCTGGCTGGTCGCGGCCTAACCCATCGATCTCCACAATACATTTGTACTGTATCTTCTGTACCTTTAAACGGGAAAACAAAATCGCATTGGGTATCCCAGGATGCTCTATTGTTATCACCCGGAGCGATGATTGAAACCAGTCTTGTTGTCCATGGACCATCAATTTTCGGAGCCGTAAAGTACTGGGTTTCGGAAGGATCGATTCCCACCATCTTCGAAGTTAAATAATAGTACAGTCCCCGTCGCTTCATCATCATGGATGCTTCGCGGTCACTGTTGGACCATTGCTGCATTTTTTTCTGCAAACCAATATAATCCCAAGTCATAAGAGAAAAACCCAGACTTGTCCTTCCGTTATCCCATAATTCATATAAGTAATACGCTTTTCCATCATCATCTTTGAACACGGACATATCACCAGTGTTTACACCATACACCAGACTGTCATATAATTTTGTGAATGGACCGGTGGGGGAGTTACTGGTTGCGATACCTCTGTTGCACCAGGCATCAGTCGGGGTCTCCCATTTCAGGACCATGACATAATTTTTAGTTGAATCGTTATAAATAACATCCATCCGGTTGGTTCCACGGTAGGCGGTTAGCATATTGCCATGGTTCGTCCAGTGAAGCAGATCAGTAGAGGAGTAACATGTCTGATTGGTCATGGCCTTATCACATCCGTACCAGTAATATTTTTCTTCGAACTTGCACAAACATCCGCTTCGGGTCTGGATCGATTTGCCATCAGTGTCAAACTGATTGAAGTCATTGTGTATTGTTAACCACCTTGCCTGTAAAGAAGCGGTGACTCCCGCAAATAAGATAAGTAACAGATACCATGTCCTTTTTAATAACACCTGTTTTGATAATTTCATAATACAATCCTGTTTCTGAATCAATACAATTCCGTTTGATTTAATAATATACTTATAAAAGAGATGTTATGCTTGAAATAACTGTATTCAATGTAATAATTATTGTAA
>DATAMG010000104.1:0-4151 GCA_036260705.1 Chitinispirillaceae bacterium
CTTCACCCCAGTAAAAAGTTAACTAAATGGCTTACCAAATTTGAACTCTGGATAATTGATGTACAATGAGGAGGGGTTTTGATTTTCTTAAAATATCTCTGTCTGTTCATTTGTCTCTTCTTAATGTTTTGCAACGATTCACCATCAGGTGATAATAATCCAGCTTATGTGTTGCCTCATATAGTTATAGAATCTAATGTATTCCTTATTGGTTTCGTGATCCTCAATTTCTGGATATAACCTTTCCTTCTATTTCAGGTTGTGAACCAGGGAAGTTTTGTGCTTTTACGACAATACTCCCTTGTTACCTTTTTGTTACTTTTTTTTTAACAAATTCCACATTAGCTTATAGTTAAATTGGACGACTGCAAGCCAGAGCAACCTTATAGTGCTACTTCACTGAAAAAAAAACTTGTTTGCATTGCGTTCATTTTCAATAGTGACATACCTGGATGTTGCTTTGTCACAATATACCGAATTATTGGAATTAAGACATCAGAAAAGTAGTGTACATGGTTTATCAGGATCGGGTTATGGTGTCTCTGAGAGTGGCAAGGTGTATATGCATTTGAAAAGAAACTAAATAATCAAAATGGCAGCAAAAAATGCCGGAAACCGCTATCAGGTTTTCCAATAGAAGGGATTGCACATGGCTGAAATGATTATTCCGGGTACTTATATTGACGTTCGGGCTGAGGGATTAATCTCAGCTGGACGAATTGCCAGTGGAATTGTAGGAATTATCGGGACCGCTTCAAGCGGAAAAATCGGGACCCCAATCACATTATCGGGGTTTGCTGCTGCGCGAGAAATCTTCGGTCTTCCCGATGATTTCAACAACCCTGAAGACGGTTCCAATCCTCTCACTCTTGTAAGGGCTCTTCAACTGCTCTACAATAACGGAGCAACCAATGTTATTGCCGTCAGAGTAGCTAAAAGCACCACTGCAGCCAATGCAACATTCTCGGTAAAAGATGCTGATGGCCATCGGGTAGCCGAACTTTCTGCTGTAACCGCCGGCTCATGGGGCAATGATATTAAGATTACAATCGAAAATGCCGGCGAACCCGGTCGTATATCAAAAGAAACTCACACCTCCGGATTTGCCTCACTTAATCATCACCGGATTCTGGTCAATCCCTCCAACCGCATTCAGGTGGTACGTGGAGATACCAAGCGGATTGATGATTTCGATATCGTTTACAAAATTATTTCAGAAAAAGAAGAAGTAACTCCCAATACTGAAGGACGTTTCTTTCTGGCAAACAGTACTGTAGCTGCAGTAGCAAGCGTAAATACTTTCAAAGTAGTTGGTGCAACTGGTGATGAGATACGAACATACGGTGACGGGCATATTCTATATGGTGCTGGTGCAGCACCCTCGGCCGGTGAAATCCGGATCGATACCGCTACTGGCGAAGTAATTTTTGAAGCTTCACAGAAGCCATCAACAGGACAGAAATTAATCGCTACTTATGCTGTAGACCATGAAGATCCTGTTTCCGGCCAGATTCTGGTGACTGTCTGGAATGGTGATGTCGAGTTTGCTTCCGGCGAAGCACCTCAGGTAGTCAATGGTGATGTGCTAAACGCCTCCTATTTGATAGATCAGCGAAATTGTGTGTCGGTTTTACTTTCATGCGGACAGGTAAATGAGAAATTTACTGTTCCAGATGGCAATATGCTGGTATCAATGATCTCACAGAGTTCACGGTTGGTAACTGCCGTTGCTGATGCAACCTACCGAGGCAACATTCCTAAGGCGGATGTAAACGGTTATTTTGGAACCGGAAGCAACATACGGGGAAGCAACGGTGCAGATGCGGATGAGAATGATTATGCCGCAGGGCTGGAAACTTTATCAAATATGCTGGTTAATATAGTAGTGCTTGCCGGTCAGGATGCTACCGCCATGGGTTCTACTATTCTTAGTCATCTTCAGACTACAGAACAGACAGATCAGGAACGTATCGGGGTGATCGGTGCCAGTGGCGATACTGTTTCTGAGTTTCTGGGACATAATTTAGCAAATGGACGTTGCATAATAGCAGCACCTGGAATCACCCTTTCGGATGGTACAAAATTGCCACCTTCCTATACTGCAGCTGCGGTTGCAGGCCTTATATCATCACTTCCGGTTCAAACCAGCCTCACTAACAGACCGCTCAATGTGCCCTCACTCAGCTTATATGCCAACAGAGCAGAGCAGGAACAGCTGATTAAAAGAAATGTCCTGGCTATCGCCCGTAAGGAAGGTTTCCGTGTGGTTAAAGGGATCACTACAGAAGGAGAGGGTCAGCCTTTTTCGGCTATACCTACTCGTCGGATTGTCGATTATGCCAAATACGGAGTACGTTCTGCGGCAAACCCATACATAGGTCGTCTCAATAATGCCAGGGTACGGGCTGCACTCAAGGCGACACTGGATGCTTTTTTAACACGTATGGTTGAAGATGAAGCTTTGACAGGTTACGAATTGGAAGTCTCGGCGACACGTGCACAGGAAATCAGTGGTGAGGTGAGTGTTGCTATGACAATTCAACCCACATTCAGTATCGACTTTATCAGGGTAGTGATGACACTTAAATAGTGCTTAGACCAATAAATTAGTAGCTTGCGTTCAGGGATCAGTTAAAAAAAAATGGTTATTTCAATCTGATTGAGGAGAATAGACACATGCCAAACGATGTTTTTCGTGCGATAGATGCAGTACTGGTATTAGGTGTGGATGATACGAGTACACCGGAAGGACAGGCTGCAGATGCGTTGGTATCGCAGTACGATCTGAGTAATGCGGTAGGTCGTCTGACCAATGTTTCGATTTCGGTCAGCAGTGATGTGCAACCGTTTTATGAAATCGGCCGTCGTTATCCCACCCATTTAAGACCGGGAATTATAAGAGTTTATGGAACTGCCGAACGTGCGCATGTTAATGGCGCTCTTTTAAGATTATTACTGGGTGAGGGTGCAGTCAGTCCACCTTCATCGCCCAATTTCGTGCAACCGTCATTTAACATAATTGCCACACTGAAAGATCAGGCTCGTCCTACACAACAATCAAAAATAACGGTGTTCGGAGCAAAATTTGAAAGATGGAACTATTCAATTCCTTCTGATACTTTTGTGATGGAGCAGATTGCATTTCAGGCATTACGAATTGCCTTTGAAGAGTCTTGAGAAAATGATCACCCCTCCTTTAATTAATGTTTCCATGCAAAGGAACTCAGGAGGGGACTAATTGTTGTTTTAAGATCCTCAGAGTAAAAACTTGATTTTTGATCTTTGTGAGGTAAAGATAAATGACGAGTATTTGCGAAACAGTTTCACCTGTGCTAAACGCACAGGATCTGCTTGCAGGCAGTTCATTAATACACCAAATCAGCATACCTGCCAAAGTTATTTCACCTGCCGGTCGCGAAAACACCGATCAAACCGGAGGTGTTGTAAAGCTGCGGCCTTTACGTATTGGTGCACTTGCATTGATTTCCAAAGCAGCGCGTGACGACGCTGCACTGGTTCCTCTTCTTATAATAAAAGAATCCATGGTTGAGCCTGTTCTTTCGCTCGAACAGATCAAGTCAATGCATATAGGACTTATACACTTTCTGGTAAACCGGATAAATGAAATTTCCGGTCTGGACCTCCAGGGAAATCCAATAAACGATACTGTAAACTCACCACTCGCTGAGATGCATCTGCTATTGGCAAAGCATTTTGGATGGACTCCGGAGCAGGTGAGTAACTTAACTCCCGGACAGGTGGCAGTGTATCTTGCAGGAATTCAAAAATTTATCAACCTTGATTCATCAAAAACGAGTGAAAACCGGTGACCGATATTTTCAGAAAATTATCGAATAATTACTTACAAGCAGCAGACAAACTGTTGTATTGTCCTTCACTCACCGGTATTTCGGGTATGTTCACATCATATCAAATTTTACAAGTTGATTCAATTGAACTTCTTGATCAGATGATTAGTACCTCTCTCGGACAAAATTTACAGATGCCTGCTGAGAGTTCTGCAACTGCAGTCAATGACAATAACAGGACAGAAATTGCCTCATACGGTGTACCCCAGAAAAGTAAACAGTATAACAATTCAAGTCCTTTGAGCGGTTACTCATATCTTACGAATAAGACGCATTCTGAAA
>DATAMG010000110.1:0-8571 GCA_036260705.1 Chitinispirillaceae bacterium
TTTAATCCGGTACATAGCCAGTTGAGTTTTCCGCTACCATCCGGTACCTGAAGCAACCTGTTTTTGGGGCATTCACCATAGCAGGTAAAGAGAAATTCGCATTTGTGGCATATTTGAGGAAGGGAACTGTTTTTAAAGGAGCCGAATTGGCGTTGTTTTTCTGAATCGACCAGTTGAGCAACAGTTGATTGTTTAATGTTTCCAAGTAGATAATCCGGCTGAACATAATGATCGCAAGAGTAAATATCACCGTTGTGTTCCAGTACAACTTCATGGCCACAGGTTGGCTGCAGCACACATAAAGAGGATTGTCCAAGAAGATATGATGATAATACTCCATCGAAAAACTGGATAAACATGGTACCCACATCACGGCTGATCCACTCATCAAAGATTTTTATCAGAAAATTTCCGTATGCTTCAGAAGGTACAGTGCGTTGGCTGATAAAATCACCTTGATTATTTCCGGTTGTGTTATTTGACTCTACTACAGGGATGAACTGAAGGTAGTTTGCATGAAGATCATCACGAAAGAACCGGTATAATTCGTTGGGATTCTGACAGTTATACGAATTTACCGTGCAGAGGATGTTAAAATTCACCTTGAATTTTTGCATCAGATGAACCGCATTTGTTACTTTGTCAAAAACTGAATTCCCTTTTCTGTCTTTACGGAACATATCATGGAATTTTCTGGGACCATCAAGACTTATGCCTACCAGAAAATCGTTTTCGTGTAAAAAGTGGCACCAGTCTTCATCCAGAAGTACTCCATTTGTTTGAATTGTGTTTTGAATCTTGACCTTTGTGCCTGCCGCTTTTTTTTGGAAACAAACCGCTTTAGTAAAAAAGTCGATACCCATTAAAGTTGGCTCACCTCCCTGCCAGGCGATCGTGACTTCTGGTATTGTATGCGCACTGATAGTCTGACTTATATAACGTTCCATGATGGAATCAGACATACAAAATGAACTCTTCGGATATAAGCTTTTCATCTTCCTGTAATAACAATAATCGCAGCTCAGGTTGCATCTGGCTCCTGCTGGTTTAGCCATTATGTGGAAAACTGGACTACAAGATTGTTTTTGCATAGAAATTCCTTAATCGTTATTACGGCAAATTAGTATCTGTTCAAAGTGTCTATTTGCATTACCTTTCGAAAGTTAATTGTGAGTATAATTTGAGTAATTTAAGCAAAAGGTTTCTTGTACTGAGCCCTCCATAATTCTTACGAAGGAGTGTCAAAGCATGAGCGTCCTTTTTGATTACAATTTTGAACAGGAACTATATAGATAGGAAAACTAACAGACATTAACAAAATTAAGAGAGTGAACTGATAAATTTATCGAATTTATCACCGCCGCTTCCTATTCCCTGTCTATCTGCTATATCGGCCAATTGTCTGAAATTAATATTGCTGAAAGTATCCAGCACAAGAGAGTCGCGCTGCTCTATGAAATTGTTGACAGTTTTTGCCCTCTCTACGGGAACAGAGTGCTTAAGAAAAAACAGTAATGACTTTAATCGTCGCTGAACCTGTATCGAACCTGCGCCATATTGCATAATCTCCACTAACCCAAGTTGCAGATAATCCTCCCAGCGTGGAGTGTTTAAGACAATCCGGACTGCATCTTTTTTATCATTAATTGTGCCGATGTCAAGATTGGAATTGCCAAGCTGAATCAGAAACGCTTGAATATGATCCAGTACCTGCACAGCAGTGGTAGGGTCATTTATTGCCGGTGAAAGGGCCCGTATTGCCATATCAACCAGTAGACGAAAGGAATATCTGGGGTCATTTTTAAACAACCTTTCTGTTCCAAGGTGAATTGATTTGTAAACTGATGCTTCTTTGAATGAGAGATTATCACCCAGAATAACCGCGATATTTGCTCCATATTCAATAGAATCTCCAATAGAATAGGGTAGAAATATGACAATGTCATTTGCAATTGCAATACTGAGCAGCTTTGATTCATTATACCCGGTTATGTAACCTGGATCACCTTTGTAAACGATGTGACGGACACATTTCTGATTGGGTTGAGAGAAATAAAAATGGGATTTATCAGAACACTGTTTGTCTGTTGCATGCATCTTGTAGATTTTACTGATGTTTAATTGACCGATTCTACCCAGCATTGAAAGAATATTGGTTATAGTCAAAGTCGTGAATACTCTTATCAATCTGGCCAGTATTGCAATGCTGGCCAACAACCATAAAAAAGCTATCCATACTGCCAAACCGCTTACCGGATTTAATCCTCTCATACCTATTGAGCGCATAGTCATGAGTGAATAGAGAAAGGTTCCAGTAAAAATACCCAGAGAATGACGTAGCACATAGGAGTGCGCAAAAATTCTGGTCAGACGTGGAGTGTATGATGCGCTGCCAAATTGAACCAGCACAAATATCAATGAAAAAACTATACCGCTCAGGGCGATCATACCTGATGCAACTGCAGAAAGAATGGAAATCATCGTTTCCTGGTTAACAGGAGAAAACCATCCCCGGAAAAAAAAATTATCTATCCAGGGAAGCAAGAAACCTAAAAGAAGAGAAAAAGATATGTATCCCCATGTTTCAATTCCGAAATTGAAGCTACTGAGATGCTTTATGTTCACTTTACCCATAACACAATCTTGTTAAAAGTGGTACAAGTCAAGAGGTAATGGAGTGAACAACAATGTACAAAACACATCTTATGTTCACCCCAACAATTCAGTTTTTACTACTGACCTCTGACCTCCTACCTAATCTCTCATCAGCATCCCCCGCAGCTCCCGTTCTATATCCTGGTATGGTTCGCCACTGACATCGATAATAACCTCTTTGATTAATCCCCCTTTAAAGCAATAGGGGCTCTGGTAATCACTGGCAACAGGCTGTCCTGAATCACGTCCAATGGCTAGACCCGAACCAAGTCCAAATTTGCCTGGTTGAGTAATGATTTTTGCTTCGGTTATCCGGTTATCATTTATGTAAAGGGTTGCGACACCCTTTGCGCTGGGGCCATCCATACCTTCTTTGCTGAATCGCAAACCCAGAATACACTCTCCTGTGGGGATTTTGACATCAGCAATAATCTTCTGTTCATTTTCTCCCAGCCAGTTATACACATAACACAATTTGAGATCGTTATTGATGTAAAGAGAATGACCTCCAAACCGCCCGCCATGTGCAAAAAGTACGCCTCGTGCTTCCGGAGATTGTATATTGACATGTGCTGCAATACTGTATGAACGTCCCCGGATATTAACTGCAACTGCTTCCGGAATTGGAGATGTATCAGGATAGTATACATACCTGTTACGAGGGGCGGAAGGCTGAGGACGAGTGGAGGTAAGAACTTCGACGGCTGAACGATCATCTAATGGTAGTCCTTTGTATCTTCCAGCAAGGGCAAACCAGAGATCTTTCATGAATTCCAGTTTTTCAGGATTCTGCTGAGCAACATTGTGAGTCTGGGTTCTGTCTTGATCAAGATTATATAATTCCCATTCATCTTTTTCAAATTTGCCCCATCCGCTAAGTGCCGCATGTCGGGTATTTGCATGCCATCCTTTATACCAGATTCCCCTGGTTCCTAACATGGAATAGAATTGCATCTCCTTACCATTGGTGGCATTACCATTATCCAATACAGAAAAGAAACTTATTCCCTCTATAGGGCTTTGAGTATATCCCTTCACCTGTTCCGGAGGATCTATCCCCAGGCAATCGTAAAGAGTTGGCACTATATCGACAGCATGGGAGTACTGGTGTCTGATTTCACCACGCGATTTTATTCCTTTTGGCCAGGCAACAATGCATGGATCTGCAGTTCCACCTTCGTACCCACTATAGCGTTTCCACATTTTAAAAGGAGTGTTAAATGCCATAGCCCAGCCTGTACTGTAGTGATTATAGGTTTTTTCACTGCCAAGCACATCCAGATATTTCATGTTATCTTCAAGGCTGTCTGGTATTCCATTAAAGAACTTGTTTTCATTAACCGAGCCGTTTGGACCTCCTTCACCACTTGCACCATTGTCGGATACAGCAACAATTATTGTGTTATCCAATTGAGCGGATCGTTCCAGATAGTCAAGAATTCGACCGATATGATAATCTGTATAACTCACGAATCCGGCATACACTTCAGCCATTCGGCTGAATAGTTTTTTTTCATTTTCAGATAACGATTCCCAGGGACGGACAGTATCCAGTTGCGGCCATGGCTGGCCATCCGGACCTTTGAGATCGATATTTGGGTTGACTGGTGAAAGTTCTGTGTTGGATGGTATGAGGCCCATTTTTTTCTGGTTAGAGAGAATAGTTTCCCTGATCTTTTCGTATCCCATGTCAAATTGGCCTTTGTATTTGTCAGCCCATTCTTTTGGAACCTGATGCGGAGCATGGCCTGCTCCCGGACAGAAATAAAGCATCCAGGGCTTTTCCGGGGCAATTGAAACATTATCCTGGATAAAGCTGATTGCCCTGTCGGCTAAATCCATGCTAAGATGATATCCCTGTTGAGGAGAAAATGGAGGGTCCTGGGGATGATTGTCAGAGATAAGGTCTGGGTACCACTGGTCTGTTTCACCACCTAAAAATCCATAATATCTTTCGAACCCCCGTCCAAGCGGCCATCTGATTTTGGTACTTGCCATATTGCACTCTTCTTCTGGTGTCAGGTGCCATTTGCCAACTGCAAAGGTACTCCAGCCTTTTTCTGAAAGCACTTCCGGGAGCATGGCATTTTCAAATGGAACACGCCCGTTAAACCCAGGAAAACCGCTGCTGGCTTCGGTAATACAGGCCATGCCGTTACTAGTGGCATTACGTCCTGTTAAAAAACAGGAGCGGGTAGGGGAGCACAATGCAGTCGTATGAAACTGTGTAAAGCGGACTCCCAAATCTGCGATTTTTTTCATATTTGGGGCATGGATGGGGCCACCATAGCAGTCAAATGCTCCAAATCCGACATCATCCCATACAATGTAAAGGATATTTGGAGCTCCGGATGGGGCTTTGGAAGCTTCGTAAGGAGTCCAGTCCGGTCTGGACTCACGGATATCCAGGTTGATAGTTCCACTGAATTGTTTGCTCATGCATTTCTCCTTATTCTGGATTGTTGGAAGCCAAATATAACACTGATAATGAGTGGGGGTATCTCTGATAAGTTAAGAAAATATGATAAACAATATAGAATAAAATGAAAATGGTGATTGGATTAAATCCAAAACTTTTTCATGGTTTATCCCCGGTGTTAAATACGATGTATTATATCGTAAGTTACACTGGGAAAGGTCCATGGGATCTCTTTTAAATCATCGGTTGTTTTTCCGTTACGTATAGCCTCTGCAAACTGGTTGATTACTTCATCGACATTAAATCCCAGCATGTGCATGCCGCGGATTCTGTTGGTCTCTTTATCAACAACTAATTTAAAAGCAGAACTTGACATTCCCAGTCTTCTGGTAATGTGCTTTCTGGATGTATCCTGAAAGATTATTTCCATGTTTGAGGATGGATCTGCAGGTGCTCCTGTCATGGCCAGTTGCGGATGAGTGAAGACAACGCTGGGAATTGCTTTGTAATCAGGCGTTTTAAAGTTTCCATAAAGCAAATTGTGCGCAACTATTTTACCTTCCATTTCTGCAACTGGAGTAAGCTGAATCCCCTCGGCATGCGCATCGCCTGCTACATAAATATTTTTGTTGGAAACACTCTGTAGATAATCGTTGACTTTGATATGATACCTGTTATGATTTATATCTGCATTTTCCAGCATCAGCTGATCGACATTGGGTATTCTACCGGCTCCGTTGACCACCATATCAGATTCGAATAGCTCTTCTTTTTCACCTGAAGTATATATCAGAAACCGTCTACCATCGGATTCTATATTTGTGACTTTTTGATTTACCTTTATATCGATTCCTTTATCCAATGATTCGTTAACCAGCATGGAAACCAGATCCCTGTCAAAGGCCATAAGTGGAGATGGAGCATATTCCAGCAATGTAACCTTTTTACCTGCCGCAGCAAGGACATGTGAAAATTCCATGGAAATGTAACCTGCACCGATAAAAAGAATACGGGACGGTAGATCTTTAGTCATAAGTAGCTGATCGCTGGTAATCAGATAATTTTCACCGGGGATACCCAATGTACGGGGTTTGGAGCCTGATGCAATAAGGATTTTTGCGGAGCTGATTTTTTTATTGTTTATAAACACTTCATTAATACCAGAAAATGTGGCAAATCCATGATGCATATCTATTCCGGAACGGGAAAAGCTTTCCTCGTGCATTGCTGAAATACCTTTGGTCATTTCGTCTTTAAAATATATAGATTCGCCCCAGTCTATTTGCAGTGCTCCGGAAATACCCTTTCCTGTCATTCCTTTATGGCGATAGATAAGCTCAGCTATACCTGCCAGAGTCCTTTTGGGATTGCATCCCCGAAGCGAACAGGTCCCTCCGAAGGGATTATCATCTGCAATAGCAACTTTCCATCCGGCAGCACTGCAAATATGAGCAGCAGTACTTCCGGCCTCTCCGGTTCCTATCACAAAAAGGTCATAATCAAATTTTGGCATAATAGCATATATAAGTTTTTGTGGATAAAAATTTTAAATAGTGAATAGCGAAAATCAGGCCATATAGATTTTAGGGAAAGGCTGTGAGCAGGAGAAATCTAAGTTTTCAGGTAACTAAATAATTTGCCTGCAGACCATAAAATTCTACTTCTGGATGGAACAGGGTTATTCTATGCATCTATAGTTATAGATGGCTTGATCAATATTGGAGGTGTGGGGATATCTTCTGGTCAGATATTACCCTTGCGCACAGGTTTAAAAAAAACACCCGGTTTGATAAACCGTGTGCTTTACTTATAGAATAAAAACGTATCAAATTCCGGGATTCGGGTATCAAAGATCCGCAGATAGATAAAAAATTCCTTTACGTATCGACTGCAGTCTTTCTGTGTCAATGTATTGGGCATCCGGAGTGATTTCCCACTCTTTTTTGATTGCATCAAGGTATAGAGTATCATATACTGCACCTGGGCGAGGATAGCTGGCCACAATATAGTGAGGCTGAGCTTTCTTTTCTCCAGGCTGCTTTTCGTATTCAGGTCTCACACTTTCTGCGGTATTTAAAGAGTTGCCATGCTCAAAAATTATTTCATCCATTTTTTTATAGATCTGCTTACTTTCATCGAACATGCCATAATATGAAAGCATTTGTGCAAGTACATAATTGGAGGCGATCCAAACATCTTTACCCTGATCTGAATCGACTGCAGAACCATCCTCTTTTCGTGCTGTAGCCCATCCCATGGGAGTGCTGTTATTGGTATAGATAGTTTTCAGCAATCGTTTCATGCGGTCTTCAGATAAGAAAGGTTTTTCTCCCATTGCTATCCACTGCCATAACCCCACAATCTGGTCTGTAAATACATCGGTGCATCTTCCCTGCCCGTTTACACCGCTACAGGTTATAAAATATGCCATTTCATTACCTTTTGCATCTACTGTTTCGTACCAGAGAGTATTATAAACTTCGTAAGCTTTCTCGTATAGATCCTCATATCTTTTCTTTTCGGAAATGTCGCCGGCCAGTTCGGCCATTCTGATCATCGCTTTAACAGATGCAACAAAAAGATTTGCGTCGTATGCCCCTACACCGGCAAATGGAATATTATCATAGGTATTCCTGACCTCTCCTGGTCTGCCTTCCGGAATACCATCACGATCATAATCCAGACTCATCAGGTAGTTGAAACCTTTTTTTAATTGTTAACCAGTTCTCGGTTATTAAATCCAATCTTCCGGTATATTTCACATTGCGTAGAATTCGAAGTGCCAGTTTGGGAAAAAGATCTATCCAGTAGGAGGCATTATACCAGGTATATTCCGAACCGTTTCGAAGAGGGTTCCCAAAAGTTAAAGAACCGAGATCATGATAAACCGATCCTTCCTCTTTTTTTGCAGCATATATGTGGATGTCGGCGCCAGGCTGACGTTCTTCCCGCATTAACTGGTCAAGATAATTTCTTTGAAGAACTGGGTTGCCCACGTATTGATTATAAAAACGTAGTTTATCGTCTTTATGGTTGATAGAGTCTATGAATCTATTGCACAGATCAAGTTCAAACTCCGGAAAAATCGAAAGCAGCAGTTTGGAATAAAAGTCCACATCTGCCGAATTATTAAACGGGTAATCGAAACACTCAAGAAAACGTACCTGCTCATTCTCATCCAGTACCGATGCATTTGACATCAGATAACTGAGTTCGTTTAAAAGAAGTCTTCCTGCCCTCAGTGCTCCTTCTGTATCATTTTTGTACATGGCTTGACTTTGAAGGGACATGCAGATATGTTCCTGAACAGCCATAGTCCGCCCAAGCCACTCCGGATAATTACGAAGAGCCCTGACAGCCATATCTTTTGTTCTGGTTTCTTCAGAAGTATAATCAGAAACATATCTTCTTTGTATAGAAATACCATCTGCATATCTCTGGAATGGAAAATCAAGGACTTTCACCACAGGAACAGTACCGATTAAGAAGGGAACTAG
>DATAMG010000112.1:0-23784 GCA_036260705.1 Chitinispirillaceae bacterium
GTTACTTTTATGTGCCGGATTTGAGCCTGTTCAGCTGGTATTTAGATTGCTAAACAGGTGCCAGTCACAGAATAAATTCTTGGTCAACAATAGCAAAAAATGCCCTCCTGATGAACTGAACCTAATAAAAAACATACTAAAAAAGGCCCATTCACAAGCATCGTATAATATTTGAATATTTAAATTCAGGAGGGCATTTTTTGCTATTGTTGACCAAGAATTTATTCTGTGACTGGCACCTGTTTAGCAATCTAAATACCAGCTGAACAGGCTCAAATCCGGCACATAAAAGTAACGGGAGGTGCAATGAAAAAGATCTGCAGCACCATATTTGCCATCTTCATTTATACATCCCTAATATTCAGTCAGGACCCCAAAGAGATCGTAAAAATGGCAAATGATAAGTTGCGTGGAGAATCTCTTCTCTCTACAATGACTATGACCATAGTTCGTCCCCAGTGGTCTCGAAAATTAAGCATGAAAACATGGGAAAAGGGAGACCGATACTCACTTATTCTGATTACAGCACCTGCCAAAGATAATGGAACATCGTTTCTTAAAAGAGGAAATGATCTCTGGCAATGGCTTCCATCGATTCAGCGCACTATTAAAATACCCGGTTCCATGATGAATCAGTCATGGATGGGTTCTGATTTTACCAATGATGACCTGGTAAGGGAGGCTTCAGTGGTAGATGATTACAACCATAGGCTTATCTCCGATACTCTGATTGATGGAAAACCGGCTTACCAAATCGAAATGATACCCAAACCACAGGCTCCGGTAGTATGGGAAAAGGTAATAGTGTACGTAACCAAAGAGGAGTATAATTTTAGAAAAGAACTGTTTTATGGTGAAAACGGAAAGTTAGTCAATATCATGAAATTAAATAATGTAAAAAAAATGGACGGCAGAGATATACCCACTAACTGGGAAATGATTCCTGTTGATAAAAAAGACCAGAAAACGGTGATTGAACTCCAAACCATAAAATACAATGTGCAAATTAATGAGGAATTTTTCTCTTTGCAGAATTTAAGACGCATAAGATAATTCTGCTTGATATAATGCAGAAATAACCGGAATCAATCAGAAAAAAACAGATGGAAACGATCTGATTAGCCTTTAGGATATTATTCTCCTGTTTAAAAATCCTTGCGATATTTCTATCTGATTAAATTTGTCCATGCGAATCGCTTATTAATTTTAAGTGGCTGGTTAATTATACATAGTAGAATAATGAAATATGAACATGTATTTCATACTGGCTTGGCGCAACCTGTGGAGAAATTCTCACCGGACAATTATTACGGTGTCATCAATATTTTTTGCTGTTTTGCTGGTACTTTTTACCAGGTCGATGCAGCTTGGAACTTATGAACACATAATAACCAGTACACTTAGTGTATATACCGGTTTTATACAGTTGCATGGCATTGGTTACTGGGATGAGAGATCACTCGAAAACAGCATGCTTTTAACCGATTCACTTACTGGCCAGATCAGTCGCCTCCAACATGTCACAGCTGTTGTACCCAGAATAGAAACTTTTGCTCTGGCATCATCGGGTGAAAATACAACAGGTGTTACGGTTACCGGTATTGATCCGCAAAAGGAAGACCGGATGAGCAAATTATCTGAGAAACTGGTTAAAGGACATTATATCCATTCTGGTTGCACTGGTATACTGGTAGCCAAAGGGCTATCGGAAAACCTTCGGCTATCTCCAGGTGACAGTGTCGTTTTGTTGTCTCAGGGGTACCATGGAACCAATGCTGCCGGTTTATATTACGTAAATGGAATCGTGGATCTTCCTGTGCCAGACCTTAATCAGAGCATGGTCTATATGAGTCTTGATGCAGCACAATACTTTCTTTCTATGTACAGTAGAGTCACCTCTGTAGCTGTCATGATCGATGATCCGGATCATTTATCTTCAGTGGAAAAAAAACTGAAGGATTCACTGGGGATGAAGTATGAAATAATGAACTGGCGTGAAATGGTTCCGGAACTGGTTCAGTCCATAGAAATTGATAACGCAGGTGGGATAATAATGCTGGGGATTTTATATGTGGTTATCGGATTTGGAATTTTCGGGACTGTGATGATGATGACAGAGGAGAGGAAAAGGGAGTTCGCGATACTTCTGGCTGTGGGTATGAAAAAGTTACGGATTCAGCTCATGATTATTCTTGAAACAATGATCATCGGGTTGGTTGGTGTTGTGTGCGGCATTTTATTCTCTATTCCTTTACTCTTCTATATGAAGGCGCATCCCATTCATCTGAGTGGTACTGCAGCGGAAGCGATGTTGAAGTATGGATTTGAACCTCTTATTCCATTTCTGGTAGATGTATCGCTGTTTTTAAAACAGTTAATAGCGGTTTTGGTTATTGCGGCAATTGCAGTTATTTATCCTTTGTGGACTATTTCCAGACTGAAAATATCCAAAACACTACATGCATAAGGGGGAACACGGTGGTAACTGGAATCGCCTGGAAAAATATCTGGCGTAACAAAACCCGCAGCTTAATTATCATTTCTGCAATAGCAATCGGGCTATGCTGTAGTCTGCTTTCATCATCGATAAGTTTCGCTATGGGTGAACAGATGATACAATCTGCCATCAGGACCAGACTTTCTGATATACAGATACATAACCCTAAGTTCACCAAAGATAAGAATATACACTTTTTTATTGCTAATGCAGCTGACATTGTTAATCAGATTGAAAAGAATCCTAAATTAGTTGCTGCATCAAAACGAGTTACTATCAATGCTATGGTCTCATCTCCAGCATCTGCTGCCGGGGTATTGGTTCTGGGAATAGATCCCGGGGAAGAGAAATCGATTTCAAATATCAACAATTCGATATCCAAAGGTAATTATTTCCAGACAGATTTACGTTATCCTGTGGTTTTAGGAGAAAAACTGGCCAGTACACTTGATGTTCAACTGGGATCAAAAATCGTTTTAACTTTTCAGGATATTTCAGGAGAACTGACCGGAGGAGCATTTCGAATTGCCGGTATATTCAGGACTGTATCTTCTGAGTTTGACAGGTCTAATGTGTTTGTATTGGCCTCAGATTTATGGGATCTTCTGCAAACGGATACTCTTTACACTGAAATCGCAGTTTTACTTAACAGGGGTGCAAATGTAGATTCTGCAGCTCAGAGTATTCGTAAGATCGTACCAGATATGAAAGTCGATACATGGCGAACTCTTGCACCTGAGCTTTCATATATAGAAGAAACCACTTCGGTTTCTTTATTCATATTTATGGGTGTAATATTGATGGCTTTGACATTTGGTACAACCAATTCTATGCTTATGGCTGTTCTTGAGCGCAGAAGAGAGTTGGGGATGCTGATGGCTGTAGGGATGTCCGGTAAGTCGATATTTCTGATGATTGTTCTGGAAACGTTTTTTTTATCACTGACAGGGGCTTTGGCAGGGCTTGCGTTTACCCTTATTTTCCTGATTTTACTATCTTGTACCGGGATAGATCTTTCTTATTTTGCAAAGGGACTTTCAGAATACGGTATTGCCGAAATACTTTTTCCTTATCTACCCGGTTTTATGTTTGCAGCCGTTACCATAATGGTAATAATAACTGCAATTATTTCAGCTTTGTTTCCGGCATTAAAAGCTTTAAGGTTGCGTCCGGCTCAAGTCCTGCGAATGTGAAAGGATGTGTTATAATGTCAATTATAAGTACAGAAAATCTCAATAAAACATATCATGAATCGGAAGTCCCTGTTCATGCGCTTAAAGATGTAAATCTGAATATTGAACAGGGGGAGTTTACTGCTGTTGTAGGGCCATCAGGTTCGGGAAAAAGTACGCTTCTCCACCTCATTGGTGGTCTGGACATTCCATCTGCCGGAAAGGTGATAATCGATGGTATCGATATTAACACATTTTCCGGGTCTAAATTGACTGAGTATCGATTGTATAACATCGGATTTGTATTTCAGGCATATAATTTATTGCCGGTTTTGAGTGCGGTGGAAAATGTTGAGTTTATAATGTTGCTTCAAAAAAAAGCAAAACAGCAGCGGCGAAAAAGAGCGCTGGAGCTTATTGATGCAGTGGGTTTAGCCGGCAGAGCCGGACATAAACCGGTGCAATTAAGTGGCGGAGAGCAGCAGCGAGTAGCTGTAGCACGGGCAATTGCATCCAATCCTAAATATGTCCTGGCAGATGAACCAACTGCGAACCTCGATTCGCACTCTGCCGGAATACTTCTGGACATAATGGAATCTCTTAATAATAATCTCGAAACCACCTTTATCTTTTCTACTCACGATGAGAGAGTTGTCCGAAGAGCACGTCGAGTGATTGAGCTGGAAGATGGAAAAGTGAAAGGAATTTAAGATTTCGGAATTAATAATTATTAACTGATAATTAATAATTAAGATGTAAAATTTGAGATTTGAGAAAAATTTCATGATTCAGCTTCAATTTCTGTTTCGAATCTGGAGGTTATTGTAAATGAAATTATTCTATTTGATTTCACTAATGATAACTTCTGTTTATGCACTGCCATCCTGGTTTCCTCAGAAGGCCAATACCGATTACAAAGGATATTTAAAGGTGTTGCCTTACTTTGTTTTTAATGCAGGTGATACAAATTTCAACAATCTTATTCATTTCAGGGCTGATCTTGGATGGTATCCATGGAGCAGTTTTATCTTGAATATTGGTGGAAGATTGCAGTTGTACACCGGGGATTCGTTTGGGTCTGCCGGTGCTCTGGATTCACTTGCCAATTTTTATAGTGAAGATGTGGGGTATGCAGATTTGACTGATGCCTGGCCGGGGCTACTATATGCTAATATCGATAGAGCATGGATCGGATATGAATATGGAAGTTTGAATCTGATGTTAGGCCGCCAAAGAATTAACTGGGGGACTAATCTGGTTTGGAATCCCAATGACTGGTATAACGCCTATAACTTTATCGATTTTGATTATGAGGAGAGGCCTGGAACCGATGCTTTACATGTTCAGTATTTTACATCTGCAGTATCTGTCGCAGAGCTTTCGCTTAAAGCTGGAAAAGACCAGGTTAACAGAACCTTTGCCGCTATGTATAAATTCAACACTCATGGATATGATCTTCAGTTTCAGGCTGGACTCTATGGACTGGATGCAGCTATAGGGTTTTCCTGGTCCGGTGGAATATCAGGAGGTGGTTTTCGGGGTGAAATTGCATTTTTTCAACAGATACTTGATGAAAAGTCCAATAATTTTGCAGTAGGTGATTCATCAGGAAATTTTGTAGCAGCTATTTCAGCTGATTATACCTTTTCAAACTCGTTATATCTTCACGGAGAATTTCTTTACAATGGGTTTGGAACCAATGGTAATATCGATTCTGCAAAGATATTTCTACCTGTTACAGCAAAAAATCTGCTCCCATCAATATTCGGTATTTTCGGTGAAGTTGGCTATACTTTTACACCACTAGTTTACGGTTCAATTTCATTTTCCACAAATCCAGTTGATTTCTCTTTTTATTTGACACCTGCCGTTAACTGGTCAATCTTTCAGAATATCGATTTGTATATAATTGCTCAACTATTTTTTGGCGAACCTAATTCACTTTACGGTGAAACTGATGATTTATTGGCGCTACGGCTGAGATGGTCATTTTGAAACCTGGTAAAGAAAAATCGAAATTCATAACAACAGGGAAAAGAGATATTTATCTAAATCTGCAGTTCCAGGAAATTTAGTCACGAAATACATCAGACAAAAAAGAACCAGAAAGACTGAATAAGATATAACCACATAGATCACAAAACGGAGCACATAGAACACATAACAGATAATCAGAAATAATAGGAAATAATCATAAATAATCAGAAAAATAATTTCTCTTTTGTGTCCTTTGTGTATCCTTGTGCTCTTTGTGGTGAAATCCTTTCTCAGTTCTTGGCCATTCTTATTCTTACTTTACATACAGCTCTGTTTCCCGCAGATTCTGAAGCCCTCTTTCTCCAGTAGCACTTCCGTTCAATTTTGCTATAGTAAAAAAACGCCTGGCATCATCATATTTCTGATGTCTGAAGCTGATTTCTCCAGCAAGCACTGCGAGTTCTGCAAATTCAGGAAATAATTCAATCCCATTGGTTGCCTCCTGCAGCGCAACAAGATCATTTCCAGTCTTTTCATAAAGTGTAATAATACGGTAAAGAAGCCACCGATTTGATCTGTCTTTATCAAATGCCATTGTTAAATAGAACAATGCTTTATCCGGATTGTTGGAGGATTCATAAATTTCTGCCTTGAGCAGGTTAACACTGGTTTCATTTTTACCTGATTCCGGACATCTCGAGAGCCATTTTAATGCTTCTTCATTATCGAGCAGATCTCTGTAGATTTCTGCAAGTGCTATGTATGATTCATCTTTTTGCGGGTAAAGATGAATAAGCTTTTCAAAAACCATTACTGCTTCAGAGTTAGCTTTAAGTTCGCGATAACAGGTAGCCAGCAAAAGAAGAGATTTCTCGTTATCAGGTTCTATTTCAAGAGCTCTTTTTACAGCTGCAATGCATCTGCCAAGGTCATGCATGGTAAAATAAGAAATGGCAAGATTCAGATGGCCTCTGAAAAAATCCGGGGCTGAAGATGTGGTTGCCTGGTAATAAACTATGCTCTGTGCAATACTGTCCAGCTGAAAATACGCATTTCCCATATTGAAATAACAGATAGCCGGATTTTCACCTGCCAGAGAGGCTTTTTTGTATAATGAGATCGCTTCGTTCAGTTTGCCTTTCTCATATAGACCGTTAGCCTGACTTATAACATCAGAAGATACCTGTAAAGTTGCAGAGAGGACGAATAAAAGCCAATATGGATTTTTGGACATATAAGATCCTAGTGATCATTAATTCAATTTAAACGAAATTTTCTGTTTCACCCGCTGTTTTACCGGAATTCCCTGGTTATGAGCCGGTTTAAATTTCCAGCTGGAAAGAATTATCTGTTTTGCCACTTTGGCGATAGATTGATCGGGTGAACTTATAACCTCAACCGATGATACTTTTCCGTCATTATTTATCAGCAGAACCATAACCAGATCCCCTTCGATTCCAAGCTCTTTAGCTCTTTGGGGGTAAGGTATAGGAGTTCTGCTGACCGGTTCAGCATCTTTGTCAACTTCTCCTTCTTCAAATATAACTGCACTCAGATCATTGTCAGTCATGGCAACCCCATCGCCATTTCCGGCAACTGTTAAATCAGGGGCAAATTTGTAACTCGTAGACTTCTGAGATAAAACGCGGGATGGAGAAGCCTGAATCTGACGGATTCTTGGTTTTGTTTCTGTTTTTTCCTCTTTGGGTGGAGGCTTTATATATTCGGTAATAATTTTAGGCTCTCTGAATAATGTTTTATCGTTATTTTTAATTTGTCCAAAAAAGGTGTGCGCCAGTGGAATCATTAAAAAAAGGACAAAATTGATCGCCAGGACGATAAGTAATTTTAAAATAAAAAAGGAGGAATTAAGCATGAATTTTATCATGGTTATTCCTTGTCTGCAGCGATCGATACTTTTGAGGCTCCTGCAAGGGCGCATTGATCCATAACATGGACTGCAGTTCCTATCGATGCATCCTGATCTGCAATTATAACAACATTCAGAGCCGGATCTTTGTTGATTTCTGCACTGATAAGTGCAGGCAAACGTTCCATGCTGACCTGACGTCCGTAAATATGGAGTGTACCATCCCTTGATATTCCGATAAGAAGAGTTTTTTGCCCCTGTGTGACTGCAGTCTGAGCCTTGGGTTTGGATACATCGATGCCGGTTTGACGATTGAAATTAGTGGTTACCACAAAAAAAATCAATAAAATGAAGACAAGATCAATAAGTGGCCCTATATTGATTTCCGAGGAAGCGTTGTTATTGTTGTTTAATATGCCGAACTCTTCAAACATATAAATCCTTACTGACATTGTTTATTGAGAAAAACGGTAATCTGCCGCTGAAAAGAAATGCTAACAGTTGCACAAGTCATTATCATGTATTCCACGTTTGTGAAGAGTTAACTTTATTTATTATCTGTTCACAGTCTTTTAGAATAACTGAGATCAGGGCGTCTTTTTTCTCTAAAAGATAATTATGGAAAATCATGGCCGGAAATGCAGATATCAAGCCAGCCTGGGTTGTCAGAAGAGCCACACTGATACCTTCTGCAGTAAGGCTGGGATTGCCGATTCCAAAATCTGTTATTACATTAAATGTTTCCACCATGCCAACTACCGTGCCAAGAAGTCCCAGAAGCGGAGCTATTGATATCCACACGGACATGGTAGAGAAGTGCTTTTCAAGAAAAGGCACCGTTGATATGAGAAATTCGCGAAGCATATCTTTACAACCATAACCATTTGTTTGCAGGCTGTTTCTGAGCTGATCCAGCAGAAGATCATAATTCTCAAATCCGGTTTTTCCAGTTTTTGAGCAATAGTTGTGGCATAGTGAATCTGCAAACCTGAGAAACTTTCTGCGTGAGAATGAGAATCTGATCAAAGAAACCAGTTTCTCGACTCCGGTCATCCATGCAACCACAGCTGCAAAAAAGATGATCCACATGATAATACCGCCTTTATGGAAATCCGCAAGAAAAAGAGAAATAAGATACATTAATCAGCTCTCCGGCCATAATCGGTTAAGAATACGGATAGCATATTTTTCTGTGGCCGCCTGAATATCATTTGCTCTGTTTCTTAAAAAGTTATGGATTAACATTACAGGAATGGCTATTATCAGACCGACTTCAGTGGTAATCAATGCTTCGGATATACCGGCTGCCAGTATTTTGGGGTCACTGGTTCCATAATTGGTAATAACTTCAAAAAGGTTTATCATACCGGTAACTGTTCCCAGAAGACCTAACAGGGGGGCTGCTCCGGCAATTACTGCCAGAGTATTCAGATGTTTGTTAAGCTGAGGCAGTTCTTCAATCAGAATCTCTTTAACCGCTTTCTCAGCTGATACTCTGGACCATTTTGAGTGTTCAATACAGGTATGAACTACTCTGGCTACAACTCCATGATGATTTCTGATATATAAACGGGCTTTTTCGATCTCATTGTTATTCAGATGTTTCATAACGGTTTTCGAAATTCTGGAATCTGCGGTATGTTTACGGCTAAAAACAATTAATTTCCACAACATAAGTAATAAAGCCCAAAGGACAAGAAATCCCAGTGGTATCATAACTGGGCCGCCTGCTTTTATAAACTGTTTAAATTTATCAGACCGGTTTACTTTCTGCCCTTTAATGAGAACAGATGTCTGGGCATTTTGCATGATATCAAACATCAACGGGCCTCTGATTTGTTGTTTCTCAATCCATTGCGGAAATGATACAGATAGAAAATCTCTTAAAACAGATGGACCTATCTGTTCGATTTTATACCGGCTGTTTCCAAGATTACCCGATTGTCCTACCATAAAAATATCAGTTTTTGAATTGACACCGAAGCCAAATACATTGCCAAAACGGGTAAGAGTAATATCCTGAGGATCACCCTGTTCTGGAATAACAGTGGTTTTGGCAATTGTGGTTCTGCTGCCTGTTTCCAGGTATTTCAAATAATAATTTGTTAATAGTGTCAGGGTATTCGAAGTGTTTCTGTCAGCTTTAAACTTTCGTCGCAGGTCTTCAAGGTCTTTCTGTCGCTGCTCGACATCAATAGGAAATGTTTGCAATACTTGATCAGCTTCTTTTTTTAAAGCATCTTCAATAGATGAGGCAAGATAGTTCCATGCTTCTTTTTTTTCAGATAACTTTCTTTGCTCTATTTCGATATTTCTTTCCTTCGAGTAACACTCTTCCTTTATCTGAGCAAGTTCATTGCGCAATCGTTCGATTTTATCGTGCTGTAAAACCAGATCCTCTTTGTCTTTCTCTCTTTGTTCGATGTTAAATTGCCGTACTCTCCAGCGTGATGCTATTTCAGTTTGAAGAGAATCTCTGGCTGCTTCCAGTTGTACTTTCAGTCTTTCCAGTTCCTGTTCTTTAAGTACATAATTTTTATCAGTTGCCGCATTTACTGTCAATATTAAGGATATTATGAAAAATACAATCATATGCATATTCTTATTCTCCCCTGACACCAAATAATGGAACTCTGGCAAAAGCAGGTAATGCTTTGCCTTCCCGAATATTGATTGCATTTACAATCTGTGATGCACCTTCAGGATCATTCTTGATAAGCCATATTTCTTTACCTGAACTGTCTATACCGTTCCATACAGCATATCTGGTTCCGCCTGACTGTACAGCTGCTTCAAACAGACATCCTATTCGTAAACGGTAAACAGTACCAGGCATATCAGGTAAAGGTGAAATACCCTGAAAAATCTGAATACTTCCGGTCAGATCTTCATGGTTGTTTATGATTTGAATAAGCCTTTGCAGGCCGTCGATGTTATCAATGTTTCTGGCCGTAAGTTCACTTTTTAAAAAAGCTGCCGCAACGGTGATGCTTTTTGCAGACATGGGAGGAATTTTTGATGCCTGGGTGGAAATCTGATCACAGGCTGCAATCAATCGCAAACGGAAATTGTCCTGCAATAAGTCATTTTGTTTTTGCGAGGCAACAAGACCAGCGATAACTGCAGATAGTGAATCATTTTTTTGACGGTAAATCTGAATCAGTTCAGAAAGCGAATCGGATTCTGCAGTGGCTGCATTGAAACGAGTCTCAAATCTTTTTTTGTAAGAGGATTGATCTTTTGAATCATTTACGGATTCCTGTTTGACCGATTGGCGTTGAGATGAAACAGATATCAGCTCTTTTTTTATTCGGCTGATTTCCTTATCAAGATCCGCTGTTTCTGCTGCAAATATCTGGAATAACAAAGGACTGCAGGTTGTGATTAAAAGCAGAAGAAAAGATTTATTAATGGCCATGATTTTCCTCAGTTGTTGAAATCTTTGTTGAATATTTTCTAATGATCACTTTCGGGATAGCGAGAAGATGCTTTTTTAATGATTCCTGTTCAAAATGTTGGTTTTGACACAAACTCAAATTGAGCGAAATTTGAAATAACAGTAAAACAGCCGCTCATTTTTGGCCTGAGTCGAAGTGTGAGTGGTCATTTTAACCCAAATTCTAACAGTAACTGGATAAGAATCGAATCAAACGATTAATTCCATACTGGTATTATAAAGCGAATGCTTGATACATTTGACGATCTGCTGAGAAGCGGTCTTTTTAAAGGTGATTATCATGTACTTGAAGTTCTTTTTATTTCGAATTTTGCGGAACAGAATATAGAGCTGTCGAAAATCCAAGAAGCCAAGTCGCTAAGCAGATCTCCAGGAAGAAGCATCCGGTTTAACAATATCATTAAGATAATATTATGCTATAAATTCCGAAAGACATAAACAATAGAAAAATTATAAACCTAAAGTCCGCAGTTGAGGTGGATGCAGACGCGTAAGATATTGAGATGATAAGCCTTGAACGCGGTGCAGGCCTTATCGACAAGGTGATAAGGTCAAACCGCGTGAATGGCTTAGAGCTCAATAGGTTACGCGTATGCGCTGCATTCAACTGCGGATTTTAGGATAAACACCTCTACAGTAGATTCATTTTTATTATCCAATAAAGATGAAATCCAGAATGGTGAGATTTGGGTTTGTGATGAATCTGGAATGGATATAGAGATTTTTATGCCGTCCGCCATTGATAAACTCAAGGCGCAGCAGCAGAAATCGGAAGCTATACTGGAAGGAAATGGCAAAATCTTTTCACATATCCGGCCTGCGAAGTGATTAAAGGCGATGCCACAATGAACCTCAAGGGGGCGGTTGATAAAGTTGAAGTTAAAGTTGCTTTTGAAAAACCAACTCCTCCTAAAAACTGTACCGGAATTCGATATGCCAAAATAACCATAAAATTGGCTGGTGGTTGCCGGATTCCTATAGGATCAACTCCACTGTTTATAAGCGGATTTGAAGGTGCAATATATGATGGTGATTACATGTCTGATGGAGCCAGGGCCTGCTACATTCCAAGTCTGCCCCCCGGGCTTAAAGTGGAAGCTGCAATGTTTGTGGAATTAGAGGATCCGGAACTTGTTAATGAAAAAGTAGGTTTCTGGGTACATTTACGGAAGTTGAATTTCGGATTAAGCGGGCATGTAGAAGCCTTGCAGGGGATTGCCGATGCCGATGCCTGCCTTGCCCTTTACAATAATGGCCATGCCTTCCATGGACATTTCAATATAATGATTCATATGGGACTTATGTCCAGGGGAAGATTTGTAATCGATATCTGGAAAGATGAAACCGGGGGCAATTTTACAGCAGATGCCAGTGCTGCCATTGGATTGTCAAGAGGGGCGCTGCTGAAATGTAAACTGATTAAAATTCCCAGGAAAGACCGCTGGTTTCTGGAGCTTCTTACCAAAGCCGGAAAATTCAGTAATGAAAAAAATGGTATGGCAACAGGATTACGATTCTTTGGAAGATCATGGGGACTGGGTGTAATTGGCGGCAAATTCTCGGTTGGTAATATGGGCAAATTCAAGCTCAAACAGGCTCCTGTGATGATGGATCCGCCGGCAACTGTACCACCTTCAGCTCTTCTCAAAATGGCATTGGAAGAACCAATCATTCCGGATATGCCTTTAGAACCGGATTCAAAGCATCCAATTAGATATGTCAACCCTGGATTCAAACTGGAAGGGGGAGAGGTAATATCGTTTGTTGCTGCAACTGACAGCAGCAATTTCCAATGGCCGGAAAATGTATTAAGAATTGTCGATGCAGATTCAAGAGAGATGGACCTTGATGAAGTTGATTATATCCCGTTTGAGGGTCAGGGAGATGACACCGCAAAAGAATATTTTGTAAACGACGAAAACACAGTTGCCAGGCTTTGGGTAAACAACAAAAACTATGACAGCATTCTGGTTGCGATGCCGGATGTAATCGATCCTGAAACAAATCAGCCGCATGGTGGTTTCGAATATCTTTTCTTTGCAGGATTAAAACCTGCCAGAATAGAAAGTATTTCTGCTTCAGCGGATGATACTGCCAATACACATCAGGTTACTTTTAATTGCAAAATCTCTAATTTCAGAGGTCGCATCAGAAATCTGATCAGAACCGATTCAATGGGAATCGATGATACACTTTTAAGACAGAAGATGAAACTGAAACTATACTGTTCCTCGATAAGTCCCAGACCAGCAGATACAGCAATTTCTGAAAATTATCCATACAATTACATGGAAATACCTGTATCGCAATTCGTGGGATATGATTCGAGCCAGCTATCACTGCTAGACAATCCAGATGTTGTTTACGATTCCATAAACGATACACTTACTGTAACAAATCTTAAATGGAATACTGATAAAACTGCACCTGGAAAATACGCTTTGCGCGCAGGTATCGAAGTCGTAGATTTCGTAACTGAGGATGGAGATGGAAAAAAGATAATATTGCCTTTAGAAAAAGAGGATGAGGCACCGGTTTTCAAAGAAGATCCGGTGGTAATTACATATGTTGATAAAAAGCCGGTGATTATTAATATTGTTAGTAATATGCCCATAACAAAACCGGCTGGATTTACTGCTACAGGTAGCGAGGCAGATACAAACTGGGCCGAAACAGATGAAACCAGGTCGATATTCCTCAGATGGCACATGGACAATAATCCTTCTGTTCATGGATATCAGATTTCCTGGTATCCATCCAATGTTAATGACAGTCTCAAGAAAAAGCTGAAAAGAAGCACTTATATTGGAAAAACCGACAATTATACAATTACCATCCCGCATCTGACTGCAAATGATTCTATCTATACAGATGCATGTGACTCGGCTGAAGGAAAAGCCGTTCTTATATGTGATACTGTGATCGATTCCATCGTTTATAGTGTTCAGACTGATTCAGCGAGTGCAGATTCACCGCCTGTAATAATTGAAAAAGCGGATACTACAAAAGATACCGTCTATTTCAGACATGTTACCGAATACAACACTACTATCATTCCGGAATCTACAATAGTTACCAGACCATACCGGTTATGTCCATCGATGATCGATACATCATATTACAAAGCAACTGCTTTCGATGTTATTATCACACCTGTGGCCAATATACCTGATGTGGTTTCTGATACCGATCGTGTCGGCCTTTCATATTCGGCTATAAAAGCAGAGATTCACAGTGATTCTGCCGATACTATAACTAATGTATTGTTAGGCGTCAATAAAGGATTACCCCGTAACCGTCTTAAACTTTCTCTGAAACCTGCCTTATTACCGGTAATTGTTCCATTGAACGAGGGTACGGTTGTTAATGGACAACTCACTGTAATGGAGAAGGATACCGCGGACAGTGCTTCGAGATATGGCGAGCTGTGGGCAAAAGTAGTGAATGATTCGGTTTCTCTGAGTGCTATGCCTAAAGCCGGTGCTTTCAACAACTACTTCACTGTTAAACGAGAGTCAGTTATAAAAACCAGGGTATCTATACGGCCGGTTGAAAAGAATGTGACCTGCAGGGAGATGTTCGGATCCACCTGTAATAAGGTAAAGGTCGACAGTGGTAATGGTAAATATACCGACACAACCGCTTTCCAGGCATGTACATACGGATGTTCACCTGATACAATCGATACTGCTTATAAACAGCTGAAACTGGCAGATCCATGTCATGGCGAACCTGATAACCTTGTGGTACAAAGGACTCCTTTCGATACATACCAAATGTATCTGTATGCTGTTAACAACGGTAAGAGAAGAAACCCGGTTTACGATACTTCCGGAGGATTTTCAGTATACGACTCATTGTTATTCAGTGTCGTACCTCCCAGACCGGTTCTGCATGGGGTTTCACCTTATTATGTATTAAAGGGAAGACAGGATACACTCAGTCTGGCTGTAAGCGATTTGTGGCTTGACAGTACCGCCTTATCATGGCCTGGAATAAAGGTACGATGGTATGATAAATACGGTACTGAATATGATACTATCGTCGATATTACAAATGATCCAGCGATCTTTAAACCTATGGTAACAGGAGAGTTAAAACGTGACTGGAAACTGGAGACCAATGCCCAGTGGGAAGTCCGGCTTTCCACTAAATTTATTGATATCGACACGACCGGTGAAACCGGACTGTTTATATCTGTCGTAAATAGAGATAAAGATGTGCATAATGAGGATGTTTCCTGTACAAGCAATGAATTCAGAGTCAGCTATGTTTATAATCCTGATGCTATAGAATGTCCGGATAATTACTATGATCCGGATGCACCCAATGCCTCATTTCTGATGGACTGGATTGGAAACTATCCATCAGATTCTCTGAGCCCCAATGATTCCATGTTCATCCGTTTTACTGAATTGCATGATCTTGATCCGGATCATTATTCTGTCAAATTGATAAAGCAGGACGGCACTGTATTTGACACAGCAAATATTACCTCTTTTAAGATCGATTATGGCGGAATTTGCATTAAATTACCGGAAACACTAAGAATCTCTGCTGCAAAAATATATGAGGTTTCGACAAGACTGGTTGACACATCTGTGGTTCCTAAATGTAAGAATGCAATCTGGAGCAGTAAATTCTCAACAGTTCCTGCAAGAGAATACAGGATAGTCAAAGATGGTAATGGTTTCCGGATATTTGCTGTGAAAGGGAAGGAATACCGGAATCTTGATCTGGTCAGGTATGCGATTGGAAAGGTGCCGACTCCTGCTCAGGTAACTATTGGTTATGATCATAAATCCGATCCACCTCAGAAAGTCGAAATGTCACAGTCAAACTGGGTTACAGCAGTTATCAAAAGAAGAAGTGGTCAGGAAACCACCATTGAGGAGTGGATCGATATCGAAAATGTGCCGCAACTTTATGATAACAATGGTTTACCAGTTGCAGACAATTTCGAGGCTGAGCCCGGAGATAGTTTCTTTATCCGTTCACCATCTCAGGCTTTTTATGATGATAATCAGACAAAGCCCTATCATTGTTACCGTTTTTCTGATGCTGATTCGGTTTTAGGTGATGTCGTCACAATGAATGCGGATTCACGCGGACCGTTAACCATTTACAGATGGGCACAGACTCAGCCTGGTTCCGGTACTTTAAAAAAGCAGCTTGAGGGATACAAAACCTACAATTTTACCCTTAAAAACTATAACAAAAATGAGCTTATATCAATAATTATACCTTCACAGAGGCTTTTGAATGCAGCATCTGATTCAGTTAAAGATTATCCACTATTACTGAGACTTGACAGTACTTCTGCGCCTGGAATTGATACACTGCTTTCGACAAAGAAATTTCATTTCCGTGATGCATTGATGCGGCCACTGTCATTTGATATCGAGCATTTAGATACAATGACTCATAAAGCTGATATTTGGGTGAAAATGCCTGTAATAGATCCGGGGACTGGAAACAATATCGTTCACTTTGTATCCGGATTAAAGTCTGATAATCCTGAAGATGTCTGGTCAAGCTATAGAGCAGTCTGGCACAGTGATGGTGATTCTATTCTGCGTGACGCAACCGGCAACGGATTTGACATGCCATTATATTCCACAGCTGTTATGCAGGGCATAATCGATAGCTCAATGCGTATGCTAGGGCAGTTGGATGCATCATTTACTGGTAAAAATCTGATTGAAGAAAATGATCCCGGATTTACCATTAGCTCCTGGGTAAAGTTGTATGAATTTCCGGCTGCAGCTAAACCACTGATAAAACTGGTTAATAGGAAAAGCCTTGTTGAAGGTTCCATTATGGTAACAGCTGACAGTGGACTTGCTTTTATCATGGGAAGTGATACACTCCGGACAATAAGAGGGGCACTGGAAGACAGTATCTGGCTTAATATTGCAGTTACCTATGACTGGTATAATACCAAAGGCGCAGCAGTTATATATATCAATGGATTACCGGTTGCCACAAAAGAATTGATGAATAATGATCAGAGGATAAACAATGTTCAGAGAATTCTTGTCGCCAGCAGCAGTTTAAATATTGCAATCGATGAATTGCGTGTTGCACCGGAAGCATTCAAAAGAAACCGGGTATCACTGGATTATTTCTCGCAGCGACAGCGTAATGATTTTCTAAAAGCGCCATCAGGTATTACATCTGTAACATCGATCTCCAAATCTGAGTACCGTATGGTACCGGGAGCATCAATTGGTGATAAGATTTGCACCAGCAGAAACTGGAGACTTGAGACCATTCTGCCTGATCTTGCCGGAAAACAATGGCTTCTTATGCCATGGGAAGAACGTCTTTCAAATGAGGATACTCTGGTTACTGTTCATTTGAATGGTCCGGCCATGATATATCTGCTTTTTGACAGCCGATACACCTCCAAACCGTCATTTCTCAGATCCTGGACAGAAACCGGAAGAGCTGTGGGAGTAAATGGACCTTTGAATGAACAGGTTACCATGAATCTTTATACCATGCAGATTGATTCCGCATCAGATGTAATATTTGGAGGTCCTCGTTCCGGTGGTGCACGTGGTGGAGAATTGCCTTGGGCAGTTCTTATGGATTTTTCACAGGATAATACTGGATTCAGAGTATCTGTAAAAGATTATCCTTTTGTAAGGACAGATAGAGCCGTCAATGGTGAACTGCTCTTCTCTGATCGTGAGCATGAGATCGATTCTATCCCTGAAGCATTGCAAAATGGAATCATGATTCAGACTCCGAATGCATTCCGTTTCTCGGACTCATCATCTTTTGTATCATTCTCAGTAAACAGACCTGCTACTGCAAGTATTCTAATGGATACTGCATATAGAAGCTGGCCCTCCTTTATTAATGATGATAAAGAGTGGAAGAGCTGTGAGATGCGGGTAAAATCAGGAAATAAATACTTCTCTGTATTACAGAAGAGAATCAGGAACAGTAATACACCCAGCCTGCTTGGAGGACCTCATTTTGGAAGTGGTGATGGTAACCGCTGCTCCTATTCAATGATTCTTCAACCAATCGATGATAAACGTATTATCATTACTGATAACCGGATCATTGTAGCTGATACCGGGGCACTTGTTTATACCGATTCACTCTGGCATATAATATCCATAAATGGGGAACTAAAAGGAAAGAAACTGATAAAAACGCAGCAGGTAAAATATGACTGTACCGACAGTGCATATCTGAAATTCAGCATTCTCAGAAGCTGCCAGGTTTACATCGCTATAGATGAAAACCAGAGTGTCCCGCCAGGCTTTATTACTAAAAAAGATGTGAAGGATGGTACGGTGTGGGAACCTACCGATTTCAGTGTTGAAATCAGTAACCATGCAAAATTCAGGATCTACAGTAAACCATTAAGAGAAGGTGATTACTCATTCTCATGCGCAAGATATAATGGTGGAAGCGAAGATAATACGCAGAATTATTTCGTTATAGTGGATACGTCTGCAACAAATTCAAAGGGTGGTTTGAAGGATTCGCTTCCCTGGAAAGATATTGAGAATAAAATAACTGATATCCCTGAGCAACTTGAGGGATTGGAAATAGAAAAAGATTCTTCCTATATCGATTACTGCAGAAATCGTACTTATGAATTCAGTCAACCGGTCCGCATCTGGCTTGGAGTAGATCCTGCTTTCAAGACTTCCGGAACATTCCTGAAGTATGATAACTGGGAAAAGACCGATCTGATAATTGCTGTAAGCGGGCTACCGGACAGAATCTTATGGCGCAAGACTTTTGATCCCGGAACAGTAACCATACCGGGAGTTCATTGTGATTTTTATCAACCTGGAATAATGAATCCGATAACGATTTTCGAGTACCTGAATGCTGCAACACGGGGATTATACGGGCGTGATCTGAAGGTAACCGGATTTGGTGATGAACGCAGGGCTCAGACTGGTAATTACATAATTAAAAATCTGGATGTGGTTTACTCTTACGAATTCGAGATGAGCAGCAGAAGCTGGATTATGAATGTTGAGACCAGATCCGCGACTGCACAATCCGGAGATACGATCAAGGTACTTACTCCGTTTGGAGATGGTACTGTTTACAAGATTAATGATACCACGACAATCCGCGCCGAAAACCAGTTCTATCTTGCTGAACTGATGCCGCTGATGGTTGCTGTCGATTCTGTAAGAGTAGATGCAATAGATCTTAGGGCTCAGGGAATTGTACGGGTTGCATTTAAAAACAATTCGACTGTGTCGGTAAATAAGCCTTTTGTGGTGATACTGTTTGAGGATCGAAATGGTGATTTCACTTATAATTCCTATGACAAGAGACTTGGTTCCATTACTGTAAATAATATAAGAGCCGGTGAGTCCAAGCTTTACCAGATCGATCTGGATGATACTATATCATTCCCCAACAGAACCTTGTTCTCGTTTATAGATGCGACCGATCAGATAGCTGAGATGGACGACTGGAACAATGTCGGCTCCAGCGGCACTACCTGTGAAAATTATCTGAGGCCTGTGTTTGTCGAGAAAATAGATGACAGTCTGAATGTAGGTCGCTGGGGACATGTGGACAGCCTGACATCAGGATTGCCTTCAACTAGAGATTCTACAATCTTCTGTTATATCAAAGACTTCAATGGTGATTCTCTGATCGATGAGGATGATACACTTGATATTGTTTACACCTATAATAACCGGTTGTATGCGGTTAATGCTCTGACTCACGATTCACTGTTCCCGTCAATATTTGCGGGTCCATCAGCGGTGGCAAAAATCAGAGTTGATGACTTCACCAATGATGGAATTCCGGAAATAATCGCGGGTAATTCACTTTATGGTAATGATGGTTCATTGATTCACGATTTCTCGGTTTACTCCACGACTCCAGTACCGCCGGTAACTCTTTTATCACTGGATTTCGACAGAGATGGTGAACGGGATACCATTATTTTTGATGTTGCCGACAGCTGTACATTGATACGAAGCGGGCGGGATTCGACGCTGCTGTTTGTTTATCCCATGAGTAACTGGTCCGGAGGGGTTGATCCTTTTACAAAGCAGGTGCTCTGTGATATTCATCAGGGAACATATAACTGTTATGATGTAAATGTATCATTCCCCAGATTCTCTGTAACTTTGAGTGATACGGTTGACCTGACAGTCAGAGTTGCTAATGCGGGCGCAGCCGGTGTTAACGGAGTACTGGTGGAGATGTTTGCAGATACATTAATCAGGGACAGCTCTCTTGTAGACGGTATAGCCGATCTGCCATTAGATCTGATTTTGATAGGAGAAGGCAGGACCGGTAAATTGGTAAGCAATGCTTTCATGGACTTTCTGCTCCATGCAGTATTGCCGGATAATACTAAGAGAATCTGGTTCAGGGTGGATGGGGAGAACAGGTACCTCGAATGTAATGAGAGAGATAACGGGTTGAATATTGAGGTGAAATAGCTGATTAGCTATTTAGCGCATTAGCGGTTTAGCTTGGGAGGAGAGTGGGATAGCTGATTAGCTATTTAGCTTATTAGCGGTTTAGCTTGGGAGGAGAGTGAGATAGCTGGTTAGCTATTTAGCCGAGAAGCTATTTAGCATGGGAGGAGAGTGGGATAGCTGTTTAGCTATTTAGCCGAGAAGCTATTCAGCTTGGGAAGGAAGAGGAGATAGCTGTTTAGCTAAATCGCTAAATAGCCAAATAGCAATTCCCATTCTTGAGCTAAAAAGCCAAAAAGCTAAACAGCTAAAAAGCTGTTTAAATTGAAGTGCATTGCTTTTTGGTAAAATTGATGTTTGGCTGGTTGGGAACAGTAATTTATCTTATTCCTATCCAAAAAACCAATCCCCAAACATTAAAACCCAAAAGGCCAAGCAGCCAAATAGCACTTTTTTCCAAACTCTTGGCTGAATAGCTAAACAGCTATATAGCTAAGCTGAAAGCTAAACTGCTGCCTGCGCCGTTAGGAGGAAATATGCGCGACCATAAGAATCTTGAAGCTTTCAAATTAGCAGATGAAGTGGCGGTTATGGTTTACAAAATAACTGCCGGTTATCCTAAGTCAGAAATTTATGGTTTGACAGCACAGATGAGAAGAGCAGCAGTTTCTTCAGCATCAAATATAGTGGAAGGTTGTACCAGAATAAGTCAGAATGAGTTTCTTCGTTTTCTGGAAATATCTTTTGGATCTATGAAAGAGTTGCACTATCAGTTTAATCTTTCATTCAGACTGGGATATTGTGATAAAACGGAATACGAGCAGGGTGATAAAAAAATGGAAGAAGCGGAAAAAGTTATAAGTGGGTTGATAAATAAAGTAAGAAGGAAGTAGCTGTTTTGCTTTGGAAAGATGGGAGTGGCTGTTTTGCTGTTTAGCCGATTAGCTATTTAGCTTTGGACAGAAGGGTGTAGCTGTTTTGCTGTTTAGCCGATTAGCTATTTAGCTTTGGAAAGATGGGAGATAGCTGTTTTGCTGTTTAGCCGATTAGCTATTTAGCTTCTGAAAGATGGGAGTGGCTGTTTTGCTGTTTAGCCGATTAGCTATTTAGCTTCTGAAAGATGGGAGATAGCTGTTTTGCTGTTTAGCCGATTAGCTATTTAGCTTTGGAAAAAAGGACGTAGCTGTTAAGCCGGTTAGCTAATTAGCTTCTGAAAAGAAAGAGAGGATATTGACCAAACTTTCTATTCTCAAGCTAAAGAGCTAAAGAGCAAATCCCAATTCTTAAGCTAAACAGCCAAATAGCTAAAAAGCTAAATAGCTGTTCTTAAAGGATCTAAAATGTCATTAATTAAAAAGATTAAAGTGGTAATGTATGTGGTACTTTCCACAATGGTATCTATCTCACATGCCATCGATCGACCACCGGTACCAAACATAACTGGTGTTACTTTTGATGGTAAAAAGATAATCATTAATGGGACTGTTGCATTCGGATATGACAGCATACATGTGGTTCTGTTATCCGATTTTACAGCATCACTTGGATACGTGAATGATTTTGGGAATGATAAAGGGGAAGGTCCGGCAATTAATTATGCTTCTAAATCATTTCCTATTAGTTTCAATCCATCAATGCAGTCCAGAGAACGTTATTTTGTTGCAGCTGCTACTTCAAAGATAAATGCCGATGATAATGTCCGGGTGTTCTCAGGTTGGAAAGTGTATATCGATACTACTACCGGAATGCCGCTTACCATAAGCACTTCATCCGGTGAGAACGGCGAAAACCTTTTTTACCGGGCTCGAAGAATAAATGAAACAAACAATAAAGAAGTGGTGTATGACCTTACTTTTTCATTACCAAAAAGCAGAGCATCGGAATGTAAACTGATACTGAAGCATAATGGGATTCCTAAATTAAATATCAATGATTTGAGTACTGTTTCAAATACAAAAACTGATATCCTCAATGCCATACAGGATACTGTGGGTGAGGGATCAGGGAATCTGTGTATAAAAAGTGAAGCTTCAGGATTTTATTTATACCGTTTTTTCGGAGTTCTTAATGCCAATCCCAATGATTCGATCAGTGCTACTTTGATAGACACCGCTGGTCTGGTAATGGACACCCTGAAAAGTCCTATCGGTATTTCCGAAGATATCGGACAAATGAATATCATTTCCACTATCTATGCTTTGACTGCCATGCCATCTGGTACAACCGATCCATTAAACCCGGATTCTATTACCACCCGTTCAGATTCGACCATGTTGAAACTGCTTATCACAGCTATGGCAGATCTTTCTTTAGCCCATAACAGCCCTCAACCGGACCCAAATGAGCAGAGTCAGGGAATTTTTACCAATTACATGCAGTTTATGGATAATGTAGTGGGGAAGTGGGATAGTATTGGAAATACCAGTGCCGGTATTAAAAGATTGGAAAGAATTAATGATATCATTTTAAAGGCAAACAGGAATAATATTATAGATCCGGTGTATATTAAGAATCATGGTACACTTACAGAATACGGCTTGCCGGTCCAAAAACAGCAACGCAAAAACTACGCTTTTTACGAGGGTTATACCAGAATGCATGTTGATATGGACCTGTGGCCAGACAGTAACATGCATGAAAAAACAGGAATTGGAGTGATGTTCAGGGTATCGGATAATATAGAACTATACGAAGCTGATCTGGCAGATACTTTCAACATGTTTAAAAAACCGTTCCTTAGTGGAGATTCTTTAAACAGAAGGATAATATACAAAGCAGATGGCACTATTTTGAGTAAACTGGATAAAGATGGATTATGGGTAAAGGGAAAAGATGAAAACAATCCGCTGAAACAATATTATCTGGGTATTTCATCCGTAAGACTATCAATAAAGTCATTACTTAATGCCAAACCGTTTGACACTGCATTTATTATAGCAGATGAAAGTGCATGTAAAGGAGATCTTGAAGGAACCATTGTGGGTGGAGCAGGGAAGAGTGTTGTTAAAATGTATGAAATAACACTATGTAAAGATGGTAAAGCAGATACTATCGTTAATCCATTTTCGCCAGAAATTTTAATGCATGGCCAAAGGCGTAACATAATAATTGACAGTAATTATACAAAAGATGCTGATTCGATAAAATTCAACATAATTGCACATGATACAACAGATAGGGGGTAAATTCTTATTAGTTGAGGAAAGAAGATTTTCAGCAATTTTAAATGATACAGCCAAAACAAATGGGAAAAACGACATAGTTGCATCTGTATGGTATAAAGGAAAGTTATCTCTGATACTATTAAAGCAACACTGTTATTCTAAAAAACTATGGTTTAGAGACATGGAAAATGGTGTATCAAAACCACATATAACTAT
>DATAMG010000001.1:0-18541 GCA_036260705.1 Chitinispirillaceae bacterium
GTTGAAGTTCGAGAGAAACTATCATTTAGAGAAAAAGATCTGGATGAAGCATACCGGTTATTACTGGCCAAAGAAGAGGTTAGTGAGTGTGTGATATTATCAACTTGTAACCGAGTAGAAATTTATGCAATGCTTCATGAAGACAGAGTTGCTGTTTTAAAGGATTTTATAAGGGATTACCACAAGTATAGTGAAAATCTTGAAAGCATATTTTATTATAAAAAGGGAGAAGATGCACTTAGGCATATGTGTATGGTTGCTGCAGGACTTGATTCTATGGTAATCGGTGAATCTCAGATTTTTGGTCAGATAAAGGATGCTTTTGCCAGAGCAGATAAGCTGGGTGCTGTTCAATATACTTTTGAACATCTTTTTTCCCAGATGTTTGGTATTGTAAAAAAGATACGGAGTAAAACCGCAATAGGGGAGAAAAATGTTTCGGTAAGTTATGTTGCTGTTAAGCTAGCCAGATCCATTTTTGCTGATATCAGTGGAAAAAAAGTTATGATATTGGGAGCTGGTGAGATGGGCAAGCTGACCGTTCGAAATCTGATTGATGCAGGTATTAGCGGAGTTGTGGTTGCTAACAGAACTTTTCAGAAAGCTGTGGAAATTGCCGGGAAATTTTCCGGTACTCCTGTCATGCTTCATGAAATAAATGAGTACCTTCAAAAGACAGACATTCTGATTAGTTCCATTTCATCTGCTGAATATATCATAAAAGCAGATATGATAAAAGAAGTTTATAAGCAAGGAAAAACAGGACCGTTATTTGTGGTTGACATATCTGTTCCAAGAAGTATTGACCCTGATCTCAATACCTTGAAAGATGTTCACCTTTACAACATAGATGACCTTAAAACGGTGGTCGAATCCAATTCATTAACCAGGCACAGCGAAGCTCAAAAAGCACAATCGATGATTGAGAAGAAAATAGAAGCACTTTCTTCTTATCTGGAAATGGCAGATCTTATTCCTACATTGATTTCTATCCGATCGAAGGCTGAAGAGATAAGAAAAAGCAGTATAGAACAAATTGTGAAAGATCTGACAGTTTCTACAAAACAGAAAAATATTATTGAAGAGTTGACCAAAACTATTGTAAATAAGATATTGAGTCATTCTGAAATGAAAATCAGAGAATACAGTAGTGCTAGTAAAACATTAAAAAATTGAGTTTATCATTTGATCTTGCCCGGGAGGCATTAATGCGTAAATATCTGCGATTTGTGACCGGATTGCATAACTATTTTGATCAAAGGCTCAATCCTGCCGAAGCTTTGCAACTGGCAAAATGTCTGTTAAAGGAACGTCTGGAAAAAAGAGAATATAATTTTCTGAATCTGATTAAAAAAGGAATATTCTCTTATGATAAAAGCCCGTATTTAAAGCTATTAGACAAACCGAAAATCAACTTTAATGATATCAGCTGTTGGGTGAATCAAAGAGGAATAGAAGGGGCATTACAGCAACTTCTTGATGAAGGGATTTATTTCACGGTAGATGAGTTTAAGGGAAAAACAGAAGTAAAAAGAAACGGAATACAGTTCAGATGCCGGGAGTCCATGTTTGATAATCCGTTTATGTCGAGTGCTTATGAGGTACGAAGCGGTGCTACCAGAAGTGCTGGTACCAGAATCCGTATAGATTTTGAATATCTGAGAGAGCGTTCCTTATACGATGCTTTTCTTCTTGATGTGCATGATGCATTGCAATCACCTCTGGCAAACTGGTTTCCCTTGTTTCCTGGTGCTCCAGGAATCAATTCATCTTTAAGATTTACCAGAATTGGAAATCCTCCCCGGAAGTGGTTTTCACAGGTGAAAAAATCTCAGGTGAAGGTGAACTGGGAGAAGAGCTGGGGGACTAATCTGATTTTCTGGATGGCCAGAATTAAGGGTGTGCCTCTGGCAAAACCGGAATATGTTGACCTCAATAATGCTCTGAAAGTGGCCCAGTGGGCTAATCAGATGCTTGATTATTATCCTAACTGTGTAATTTATACTTTCGCAACATCCGCGGTAAGAGTCTGTATGGCCGCTGCGGAGAACAATCTTAATATCCGTGGAGTTAGATTTTTTGTTACAGGAGAAGCTCTTACTCATCATAAGAAAAAGGAAATTGAGAAGACCGGGGCACGTGTTGTACCGGTTTACGGAATATCAGAAGCCGGAGTGATTGCTGCAGGCTGTAATCAATGTCAGCAGGAACAGGAATCTGATCATTGCCATATATACAAAGATACAACTGCCATAATATCACATAAGTATATGGTCTCTCATTTTGACACCATCGTTGATTCTCTGCTTTTTACATCATTGCTTTACGAATCTCCCAAACTTCTTTTAAATGTGGGTATGGGTGACTATGGTAAGCTCAGTAGTGCAAAATCTGATTGTCCTTTTGGATGTATGGGTTTTGATACTCATATAAGTTCCATAAGAAGCTATGAAAAATTAACAGGTGAAGGTGTTACCTTTGTGGATACCGATTTTATCCGAATTATCGAAAAAGATTTGCCCGAAAAATTCGGAGGATCCAGTACCGATTATCAGCTTTTGCAGGAAGAGGATGGAAGAGGGTTGAACCGGTTGCGGCTGTTAATAAGTCCCAGGCTAGGTGAGATGGATGAGGAACTGGTGGTTAAACATTTTATTGATTTATTGAAAAACTCTGACAGCAGTCCTGAATCCTGGGCACAATCAGGTACTGTTATGTGGAATCAGGCAAGAATGGTTAGAGTTCGAAGAGAAGACCCGCTGAGTACACCCAGTGGTAAAATTCTCCCTTTTCATTTGGCCAGATAAGAGAGGAATTAAAATGAGCTTTCCTGTACATAGAATGAGAAGATTACGAAAAAATGAGCAAATACGAAGAATGGTTCGGGAGAACAGCTTGTCTGCATCAAATCTGATCTATCCGTTATTTGTGGTACATGGCAGAGAAGTAAAGGAGGAAATTAAATACCTGCCTGGAAACTATTACATATCAATAGACAGAATTAAAGAGGAAGTATCTGAGATACAGAAACTGGGAATTGCTGCAGTATTGTTGTTTGGTATTCCGCAAAAAAAGAACAGTCTTGCTACAGAGGCTTATGCCGAAGATGGAATAGTGCAGCAAGCGGTAAAAGAGATCAAGTCAATCGATCCAAGTACGGTTGTAATTACAGATGTTTGTCTTTGTGAATATACTGATCATGGGCATTGTGGAATAATGGAGAATGGATACCTGCAAAATGATGCCTCATTAGAGCTTATTTCAAAAGTCGCTCTTTCTCATGCAAGAGCTGGAGCCGATATGGTCGCTCCTGCTGCAATGTTAGATGGGCAGATTAGATCGATAAGGACTCTTTTAGATCAGTTTGGGTTTGTAGATACTGCAATTATGGCTTATTCTGCAAAGTATGCTTCCAAATTGTACGAGCTGTTTTTTAAAGGTACAGGGGCAGTACTCAGATATGGTGATAAATCCACTCACCAGATGGATATCTGTAATTCAGATGAGGCTATGAGAGAGTTGATGTTCGATATAGAAGAAGGTGCAGATATCATAATGGTGAAACCGGCTTTGTTTTATCTGGATATAGTTTACAGAGCAAAACAAGAGTTTAAAATGCCGCTTGCTGTTTACAATGTAAGTGGAGAATTTGCCATGGTAAAGGGTATGTCCGGTATTGGATCGGATGAGGCGGGTTTGCGCCGGGAGATTATGAACTCTTTTCGCAGGGCAGGGGCAGATCTGATCATTACTTATCATGCAAAGGAATTAGCCAGAGAATTCTTGAGAATACAGCAGGTTTAACGTATGCAAAAAATGAAAATTTTACATGTATACAAATCGTTTGATGTTTATAATGGATTAATAGAAATACTGACTATTTTGGCTCAGAACCTGGATTATCAGAAGTTTGAACTCGGAGTTTGTGTTAATCAATATCATGGTAATTGTTTTGGTGAAAAGTTTGAAAAACTGGGTGCTAAGATTTTTAATATGAATATTGAGCCTGGTTTTGGGAGTAGTCAGCATCAGATTCTGGAGTTGAATAGATTTTTTAAAAATTACGGTCCTCAGGTTGTTCAGACTCATGTACTGAAGTCAAATCTGTTTGGAACAATCGCTGCAAAAATGGCAGCAGTTCCGGTGGTAATTACGACTGAAATGACACTTAAAGATACTGCTCCAACGGCAGCTGGAAGATTTAGAGACAGGCTGGTGCAACCGTTTGTGGCTTATATGATAAAAAAATCAGATAAATTCATGGTTACATCAGAATATATTAAAAATCAATGGTTTAAAGGAAAAAACAGCAGTCATTGTGAATTAATTTATCCCCCATTTAATCTGGAAAAATATGATACAGCGGTACGCACACCCAGGATGCAGATTGAGTCAATTGGAAAGAGGGTTGGTTTTGTGGGGCGGCTTTCTGAGGAGAAATCTGTTGAGACTCTGATAAGGGCTATGGCTGTGGCGAGGGAAAAAATTCCGGATATCGGGTGTACAATTGTAGGTACAGGTCCTCTGGAAATGCAGCTTAAAAAATGTTGTGATGAGCTTGGTGTGTCTGACATAATAGAATTTACCGGTTATAAAGAAAATTCTTTTGAAGCTTTACGTGAAATGGATGTTTTTGTATTGCCATCAAGAACTGAGGGGTGTCCTATCGTGATATTGGAGGCTATGGCTATGGGGCTTCCGGTGGTGGCAACAGATGTAGGAGGGAATCCGGAGCTGGTTTCTCACAATTATAATGGAATTCTGGTAAATTATGGTGATATTCAACAGATGGCGGATGCAATTTGTGGTTTGATAATTAATAAAAAGAAGGCAAGAGAGATAGGGCAGAATGGACGAAGGAGAGCGTTTTCTCAGTTCCACCCATCCTCTTTCAGCAGCAAAATGATGGATATGTACCAGCAACTTTACAATAACAAAAATACTCTTGAAAAATAATAAGAGGTGAGTGATGGGCCGGGTGGTTGTTATCGGCGCTGGATTGGCAGGTTTGGCTGCAGCTTTGTGTTTAAGAAAAGAAGGCTTACAATTTGAAATTTTTGAAAAAGAAAAAAGGATTGGAGGGTTATGCAGAACTGATGAAAAAAACGGCTGTTTATTTGATTACACAGGACATCTACTGCATTTCAGAGATGAAACCTTTAAATCGTTTGTTTTATCTCTGAATGGTTTAAACCTTGAACATAGAAAAAGAAATGCATGGGTATTTTCCAACAATGTTTTTACAAAATATCCTTTTCAGGTCAATCTTTACGGTCTTCCCCAGGATATTGTCATAGAGTGTGTTTATGAGTACAGTCGAAGGCATTTCAATCCATTTACAGGTACTATAGCCAATTTCAGGGAATGGATCGATGCTTATTTCGGTAGTGGAATTGCCAGACATTTCATGGTTCCATATAATACTAAATTATACAAAAGAGATCTTTCTGATTTGACACCGGACTGTGGTTCAAGGTTTATTCCAAAATCTGATCTTAAGATGTTGTTACGCGGGGCATTGAACGGTTCTGAGGAGAATCTTGGGTATAATTCCTCTTTTTATTACCCGCAAAAAGGGGGTATCGAGGCTGTGGTGAAGGCTTTAGCCGCTGATGTTAAAGTAAATAAGCAGGAGAAAGTTGTTAAAATTATACCAAACCAGAAAAAATTGATTACATCTTCTGGAAGAGAATTTGATTACTCCTGTATGATTTCGACTCAGCCTCTCTATGAACTGATTGAATCTTGTGAAGGTGATATTGATAGAATACGAAGTTGTGCTGAAAATCTGAGATATGTTTCAGTATTAAATGTTAATGTAGTAGTTTCCGGACAAATCCTTAATAAACACTGGATTTATGTACCTGAAGAAAAATTCATTTTCCACCGCATTGGGTTTACCCATAATTTCTCTGATTTTATGGCATTGCCGGGGCATAGTTCGATATATCTGGAGATTTCTTATGATCCTCGCAAAGGATTGGATAAAAGAAACACAGTTGAGCAATGTATCAATAATCTGATAAACATGAGAATCATCAGTAACGTTGAGCAGATTGAATTTGTCCATACCATTGATATTCCGCATGCATATGTCATTTTTGATCATAATAGGACAAAATCTATACATGCGATTAAACAGTATCTGCGGGAAAAATCTATTTACACAGCGGGAAGGTTTGGGGCCTGGGATTATTTTTCAATGGAAGATGCATTTCTGGACGGATGGCGAGTGGTATTGAAAAATATACTCCCGAAAAAAGGAAGTATGTAAATAATGAAATTCAGAGAATTTATTGATTTGCTGGATGAGAAGGGATATCTCAGAAAAATAGATCATTGTGTTAATTGGAAGTATGAAATCGGTCAGATTGCCCGATCCTGCAAATCCAGGCCTTTATTGTTTGAGAATATCAGCGATTATCATGGTTGCCGACTGTTTACAGGAGGGCTTTCCAGAATTGAATTTATGGCAATTAATATGGGAATGAAATTGCCGGTAAGCAGAAATATTCTGGCAAAGCAGATAGTGGCTCGTTTAAGAAATCCGATAGTGCCACTGCATTCTTCAAATTGTTTCCAAAATTATACAAAAAAAACAAAAAATATCAATTTGAATGAGTTACCGGTTCCATGGTGGAACCAGCTGGATGGTGGCAGATATATTGGCACCTGGCATCTTAATATAACACATGACCCATTTACTGGCAAAAGGAACGCCGGTATATACAGAATGCAGATTATAGATAAAAATCTCACCACGGTGAGTGTTTCTTCAAACAGCCATCTTGCAAAGCATTTCAACAATGCAGAGAAGATGGGCAGGGATCTGGAGATGGCTGTGGCCATTGGAGTTGATGAAGTTCAGATAATTGCTGCAGCTGCTGCTGTTCCTTACGGATATGACGAGTTTTCATTTGCAGGCGCATTACAGCAGAAACCGGTGATGCTGCAACACTGTGAAATGGTAAATATAGAAGTGCCAATTGAGTCTGAGTATGTTTTGGAAGGGAAAATCAAGAAAGGGGTAAGAGTTAAGGACGGACCCTTTATGGATTATTCCGGAAGACCTGGAGTTAATCCTGCAGCATATCTTTTTGAAGTGAACGGCGTTTTTATACGTAAAGATGCCATATTCAGAGGGATGGCTGTTGGAGAGCCCGGAGCAGAGGATCATCTGCTTTTTTCACTCCTTTCCAGTTCAAATCTGGTGGATTTTCATGGCTCATCTGCTCGTCAGTTGGTTCAGAATATTTTTTTAAAACACCGGATGTTTTCTTTGTTTCAGTTCTCGGCAAGGATGGGAAGTTTAATTGGTTGCTGTTCAAGATCGGTCAATAAGGCATTTCCAATGGAAACTAACAAAAAAACAGGTGAAATGAAATGAAAAAAAAGGTTGTAATTTCTGCTTTACTGGTAGTTCCGGCAATTATTTCCATGATTGTTTTTGTTTCAAATTATCATGTGGGTGTGGCAAGGGAAAATGTATGGGCTATTGGAATATATGAAGGTCGTTCTCCTTTTCTTTTTTTTGAACCGCCTGGCATAAAAAATCCGGTCATCAGTGCATCCGATGTAACTGATGTAAAGGCATCATTTGTTGCTGATCCTTTTTTAATCACAAAAGACAGTACCTGGTACATGTTTTTTGAAGTCATGAATTCATTGAGTAATCATGGCGACATAGGTTTGGCTACCAGTAAAGATGCAGTGACCTGGAAATATGAAAAGATCGTTCTGGATGAGGATTATCACTTATCATTTCCTTATGTGATAAGATACAATGGCGACTACTATATGATTCCGGAGAGTGCTGATGCTCATCAATTGAATATTTACAGGGCAGTGGAGTTTCCACACAAATGGGAGTATGTCAAAACCCTTTTAAAAGGGGATTTTGGTGATCACGGGATTATTTTTCACAATAATACATGGTTTTTATTTGCAGGTTCACAGCCTGAAACTCACAATACTTTAAGACTTTACTATTCAGATTCTCTTTTTGGCATCTGGAAAGAACATCCTTTAAGTCCTGTTGTTTCTGATAATGCTGATAAGGCTCGACCTGGTGGCAGGGTTATTATATGGGAAAACAAGGTGATTCGATATGCTCAGGATTGCAGTCCTACCTATGGAAAAGCTCTTAAGGCATTTGAAATTACCAGACTGACCAGAACTGAATATTCAGAAAAGGAATCAATTTATAATCCGGTATTGAAAAACAGTGGAAAAGGCTGGACTCGTCATGGAATGCATCATCTGGATGCTTATAAGATGGATAGCAGAATTTGGATTGGGTGTGTTGATGGATATTATCGTCAATTCATTGTAAAGGTGGATTTTTAATGAAAAGGATTTTGGTGGCAATATCCGGGGCTTCAGGAGTGATAATGGGGATACGTTTGCTTGAGCACCTCAGAAATCTGGCACAAACACATCTGGTTATCACCAGTACTGCAAGAGAGATAATCTCTATAGAGACTGATTTTGAGATTTCAAAGGTGGAAAGTCTGGCCGATCATGTGTATAGTAATGATTGTTTGAGTGCACCTGTTGCCAGTGGCTCATTTCCCATGGATGGGATGGTGGTGATACCATGTTCCATAAAAAGTCTTTCTTCAATTGCCATGTCTTATAATGATAATTTGCTTACCAGGGCTGCTGATGTAATGATTAAGGAAAGGCGTCAATTGATATTATGTGTTAGAGAGATGCCTTTTCATCAGGGACACTTGCAGTTGATGTTAAATCTGGCATCCAGGGGGGTTGTTATCTGTCCGCCTGTTCCGGCATTTTATTGTAATCCTAAATCAATTAATGATATTTGTGATTATTTTGCCGGAAAGGTTATGGATTTGCTGGGAATAAGACATGAAGCTTTTAAAAGGTGGGGTGATCAGAAATATACAATCAGAGCTAATCAGAGCTAATCAGATAGAATCAGATAGAAAACATGAGACTGTGCAAATTCTTTTTCTTAATTCCTGGTTTTCGTTTAGAAATTTTTTCTGATTATTTCTTATTATTTCTGATTGTTTCTGATTGTTTCTGATTAATTATTGTTTTATTATTAGTTTTAATTTTTTCCTATTAGATATTTTAACCTAATTCGATTAATAGCTGAGTAGTAACAATTAATAAAAAATAGACTGTATGAGTCAGGTAGTAACTGGCAGTAATTTTTACGGATGGAGTGATTCATGCTTAATGATTTATTTAAAAGGATTTTAAGAAAACTGGCATTTAGTGCACCTGGAGGATATAGTTTACGGCCGTTTTTACATAAATTAAGAGGTGTAAAGATTGGTGAGGGGGTCTGGATCAGTCAATATGTTTATATCGACGAATTGCATCCGGAATCGATTTCCATAGGTAATCATTCGACGATTGGAATTGGTTCCATGATAATTGCTCATTTATACTGGGGACCTAAACAAAAGAATTATCAGGGTAAAGTTATAATTGAAGATGATGTTTTTATCGGTCCAAACTGTATAATTCTTCCGGATGTCGTTGTGGGGCAGGGGGCAGTGGTTCAGGCCGGAACTGTAGTGTCACGCAATGTGCCGGCAAAAACCTTGTGGGGGGCGCCTAAAGCAGGTGCACTGGCCAGGGTTACTATTCCTTTAACACATCATCATTCCTATGAAAAATTTAAAAATGGTTTACGACCTTTGATGCCTGGTTCAATTCATAAGTGATAATCTGGTATTATACATTCGTAACCTGATCATGATAAGATTAACAACGAATCAATAAAAGGATTTCACCACAAAGAGCACAAGGGATTATCTCTTTTTAAAAATGAGAAAAATCCATGTACCGCTTATTGCACCCAGTACATTTAAGATAAGGTCTGAGAGTTGTGAGCAGCGCGACGGAATGAATGGCTGAATCAATTCAATTGATAAACTGATAGCTGTGCATAACAAAAATGATATTAACAAAGGATTAAATCTATCTATCCTGTATTGCATTAGTAAAACACCAAGCATAAACCCCAGAGGTAAAAAGCCGATAAAATTCAAAACAACATCGTTGATATAAGATTTGTTAAATCTGAAATCTACCCATGGCGGGGTTAAAATCATTTTTTTAATGGCTGAGAAATGTTTTGGGATTACTAATCTGCAAACTTCATTTGGAAAACTGAACAATTTCTGACTTTCATTTGTCCTGCACATTATCTGATTGTCATCTATAGGGTGATCATAAATTCTCAATTCATACAATTCTCCTGTCCAGCCTTGTTTTCCAGTATTTGAATTTCCTACTGTCGCGAAGCCTTTAAGAGAAGTTTGTTGCAATGAAACCTCTCTTTTGAGGATGTTTTCTCCATTGTAGAAGGCAAGAAATGAGGATCTGGTAACAATAAGAGTTAAAAGAAAGGGTGCTTTTGATTCCAGAAGCTTTTTAAGGTAAATTTCTCTGTTTCTGGATTTGGCCGGGTCATAATATCTGAATATGATACCGCTTTTCCATTGGCCTATCATTAAAATTTCCTTGTTATTGCTGGTAAGGGAGAAAATTCTTGCAATGTAGTTAGTGGATGGATTTTTGGATTTTAATTTTATTTTTATGGTGAAACCATCTGGTGAGTTGAAATTTGGAAGTTCAGGAGTGATATAGGCTAGAGATGGTTGCTTGATGGACAGATAAGTACCGGTACTATCGGTTTGCCGGTGGATTTCATTTAGCGGATAAAAATTAAACGGCCAGAAGCCGGCAACAAAGATTCCGCATAAGATCAGAAGAAAAAAAAACAACGAAATAATCTTTGATGGTTCTGACCAGCTGTTATTTTTTTTAATCATAAGTGGAATATATTTTTAATAGTTTGTATTAAACAGAAAATTGAAAGAAATATGGATCTTTTCAGCAAAAATGGTGAGAATTTGCTTCAGAGGCTTGCACCTCTGGCAGATAGAATGCGTCCACGTACATTAGATGAGTATATAGGGCAGCAGCATATAATTGGGGAAGGGCGATTACTTAGGAGGGCTATACAGATCGATCAGCTATCCAGCCTGATTTTTTATGGTCCTCCGGGAACTGGAAAAACCACTCTTGCCAGAATCATTGCCAATACCACTAAAGCTCAGTTTATTTCCATAAATGCAGTCCTGGCTGGTGTAAAGGAGATCAGGGAGGCAATTGAATCGGCGCAAAATGTACTGAATCTTTATGGCCGAAGGACAATTCTCTTTGTAGATGAGGTGCATAGATTCAATAAATCTCAACAGGATGCACTGCTTCCTCATGTAGAAAACGGTATACTCATTTTAATCGGTGCTACAACCGAAAATCCTTATTTTGAAGTTAATAAGGCGTTAGTTTCCAGATCTCGGATTTTTCAGCTGAAGACATTGACAGAAGATGATCTGAAGGCAATTGCCATGCAGGCGATTGGTGATAAAGAGAGGGGATACGGCAATAGGGTCATAAGTATTGATGACGATGCGCTGGATCATCTGGTCAAAGTTGCCAATGGTGATGCCAGAGGGGTGCTCAATGCACTTGAGCTGGCGGTTGAGACTACCAACCCCGACAGCCAGAAGGTGATCTCTATTAATCGTAAAATTGCAGAAGAATCGATTCAGAAACGGGCTGTATTATATGACAAAGATGGGGATGTGCATTATGATACCATTTCCGCATTTATAAAGTCGATCCGGGGCTCCGATCCGGATGCCGCTTTATATTGGATGTCAAAGATGATTTACGCTGGTGAAGATCCGAGGTTTATTTTCAGACGAATGCTTATCCTGGCCTGTGAGGATGTGGGGATGGCTGATCCGCATGCATTGGGTGTTGTCATGGATGCCGCCAATGCATTTGACTATGTGGGAATGCCTGAAGGAAGATATCATCTTGCCCATGCTTGTCTTTATCTGGCCACTGCTGCTAAAAGCAATTCCAGTCTTGGCTTTTTCGATGCACTCAAACTCGTGGAAAAAGAGGCTACAGATGATGTTCCGGATCATTTGCGTGATGCAAATAGAGATGGACAGGGTTTAGGGCATGGAGAAAATTATCTGTATCCGCATGCCTATAGAGATCATTGGGTAGCCCAGCAGTATCTTCCTGCTTCATTACAGGGCAAACTCTTCTATCAACCTTCTGATCAGGGATATGAAAAATCTATAGCTGAGAAGGTTTGTCGTTTGAGAGAGGCTCAGTTAGAGGCACTACTTGAGGATAATGATTCAAATGCTCTATTTGCTCAGGAAAAAAATGCAGGTAAAGGGCAATGGATTCAAAGGACCATGGGCAGCAGTGGTGAACAGCTTGGCAAAATAAGAGATAAAATTATATCACTGGGTGGTTTTTCACGAGCCGATCTGGTGCTGGATCTTAATGCAGGTAGCGGGCTTTTGACCTTTGAAGCTGCAAGATGTGTACCTGATGGAGCTGTCTGGGCTGTAGTGCATGATCAGAAGTCATTATCTACCTTGTCAAAAATGTCAGAAAGATTCGATCCTTTGAACAGGCCTCAACTGGTTTTATCTGACTGGAATAGATTCGATACAGATTTAAGGAAATCTGCTGGCCAGAATGTCAGGTTTGATAAAATTATCGGGCGTTCTGTTTTAGCCGCAAGAGATGATAAAAAGAAGATTATCCATACCGTTTTAAATTTACTGGGAACCAATGGTAAAATTATCCTGGCTGAGAATGTGGTTTCTGAAGGGCAGAGAATCTCTGATTTGCTGGATAGTGAAAAGACTGATCCGGTTTTATTGGAAAAATTGATTGTTGCCGAATCAGAATTGTTTAGTGATCCTTCTGATCATCTGGTTAACTGGACATCCAGTTCTCTTGAGCAGGAGTTGAAAAATACTGATTCGATAAAAGTCAATTTCAACAGGGTTACTGAAAGTGTTCAGCGGATTTTTAAAGTTGCTGATATAGATTATTGGTTCAGGAAAACCGGTGGAAGCAGCCGTTTATCATTGGGCGAGAGGTTGGAAAAGACGTGTGATCAAAAGGAGATGGAAACCATAAAAAAAATGCTGCATTTACAACTGGGCAACAGGTCACACACATGGAAATCTGTTATTCTGTATATCTGTCTGCAGAGGTGATCATTTTTCAAGAATCAGAGTAACTGGTCCATCATTAATAAGCTCTACCTGCATATTTGCGCCGAATATTCCGGTTTCCACTTTGCGGATTTCATTGCTTAATTTTTTAACAAAATAATTATAGAGCTGATTTCCTTTTTCCGGATCTGCAGCACTGGTGAAATTCGGTCTGCGTCCCTTTGTGCAATCTGCAAATAAGGTGAATTGGGAGACAACCAGCGCTTCACCATCAATATCTTTAAGGGAGAGATTCATTTTATCATTCTGGTCTGGAAATATTCGTAATTCTGAGCATTTGCCAACCAGATAATCTGCTGTTTCAGCAGTATCATCCTGATGAACGCCAATCAGTATGAGTAAACCCTTGTCTATACTTCCAGTAATAGAATTATCGACTGTTACCGTTGCTTTTTTAACTCTCTGGATAACAAGTTTCATATCAGTAAAAAAGGTTGATTCCGAATCTCACACCCCAGCCGTCCATGTTTCTTCTGGTAAACAGATGAGGATCAGAACGTTTGATTTTTTTAGGTTTTGACCATAAGTGGTCTAATCCGCTAAACAGGCTGACTCCGGGCTTAAGATTAATTAATGCATCCATACCCAGCTTATAAACTGCACCGAAATACCATCCATTCTCATCGTATAAAGTGGGTAATGATCCGATTATTTCTACATCCTTTTTGGTAAAATGCATGAAACCTATCCCGACTTGACCGGTTATTCTTGGTGAGACAATAAGATCGGATAGAGGGGAGATGGAAAGAAATGCGGTAACAGGAAACATTAGAGTGCGCTCGATAAGTTCGTATCTAAAAATGTGATTGGTAATTTGTTCTTCTTTACTGCCTTTATTCCATAAAAAATCGAAAGCTACTCCAAGGGATACTGTATTGTCGAAATTCATACCGGATTGAATCGACCAGTTAAGTGCTGTGGGTCTGATAGAATGTTTAAGGTCTTCAGGCCAGCAGGGGCCAAACTGAATATTCAGAGTTTTGTCTAAAGCTACGGTATTTAAAGCGAATCCGGTAATCAGACAGAGTATGGTTGAAGCGCGTAAATGCATAAATATCTCCTTTTTAAGTAACAATTTAATATACAGTCGTGTCTAATGGAATGCAAACCTGGAGTTTAATTGAATGCTGGTTTTGAGCCGGGTGCCTTTGTTTCCAATTCAGTTATTGCATCGGGGCTCAACTGCAGATATCCTTGGATAAGGAAACACTTTTATGCATATCTTTCATACAGGTTGTATTTTCTTTTTAGAATATTTTCCCGGGGGTGTTTGTGAATATTAAAAATCTTGTGCTGTCTTTTCTGGTTTTAGCAGTGTTTAACGGTTGTTATACCAAACTGGGCTCAATTGAGCAGCCCGGAGAGCAGCTCAAAAATTCAGATACATTAGTTGATACGGCAGGAAGCCGTGCGCAGGTAGATACTGTTATCTACAAAGAAAAGGAAATATGTATCTGGGAACGTGATTTTACCGGAATGCCCCGTTTGCGTTGTTTTCCCAGTTATTATAATCGTGACTGGTATTTTTACAGTAGTTCTCCATGGTGGTTCCGCAATTCATCAGATTGGTATGATTACAAGAGGTGTCCAAGATATTATTATTATGATCCATATTGCGGGTGCTGCAAATATTCCAGAGTTTATCCCTATAATCATCATAGGGGGGGGATTGGTGGTGCAAATCATGGTTCAGATGTGAGTAATGGGATTCCAAACCGCTCAAGAAGCGTTGGCAATGTCGGTTCGTCAGGTTTGCATCAAGGGGGCACTACATTACCCAAATCCTCTCAGAATAATACGAATACAACAGATGGCAACACTTCGAATAACTCAGGGGGACCAAAACGAAACAGAGATGTTGGACAGATGGGCGGCAGTAGAGTTATACAGACAAATCAGGTGGAAGGTGGAATGCAAAAGAAAGTTGAAACGGTTCAGGAACCCAGAAAACCGGTTGTAGTTGAGCAACCAATCAGACCATTGCGTACCGATTCCTCAGTTGTTGCCCCACGGACTATGCCAAAACGAAATTCAAGGTGGTAAGTGTATATGAAAAGGCTTTTGCTGATTGCAATATTAGTTGTAGTAAGTAGTGATGCTCAGGATAATGTCAGGTTTATTTATGATAATGGCTTCGGAGCCAGGGCTTTTTCCATGGCCAACAATTATGTGGCATTATCCAATGACCTTTCTGCAGTCTACTGGAATCCTGCTGCATTATCTTTTTCATTAGCAAGGGAGTTTCAGGTTTCTTTTGATGTATCTTCATTAAATGGGGACTCTTATTTTTCAACAGACCAGCAATCCTCACGCATGAATCGCTTGAAAATATCCAATGCCGGTCTGATGTACTCTTTCCCTGCAACTCAGGGTGGTTTGACTATTGCATTCGCTTACAGTAATCCTGTCGTTTTCGATGATATATCAAAAATCAATGTGGCTTTTAAAATCTATCCGACAGATGTTGATTTAGACAAAAGTTTCCGGACATCCGGCGGTCTTAAGTATTTAAGCGGCGGCTTGGGAATTCAGGTCGCACCTAAAATAGGAATCGGTGCCACTATGTCATTTGTGTACGGACGCGAGGATATGGAGAGTACTGTTCATTGGATTGAATCTCAAGGCAATTTGTTTTTTGATTCCACAGAAGTTTACGGAATAAAAGGAAAATATACCGGATATGATCTCAGGCTCGGGGCTTTTTACAAAGACAGACTTGTGAGTGCCGGTTTGAGATTTACATTTCCACAATTTGCCAGAGTCACCGAAGACGATAATGACAAAACAAGGATCTCCGATTCATATAATAAACCTCTGGAATACGAAATAAGCGAAAAGTATCGGGCTAAGATGTATTCTTCATACAGCGGGGCTGGAGGTATAAGTTTGACATTGCCTTTTCTTACAATATCTGCAGAGGGAAGGGCTGTATTCCCATTTAGTTTCGTTTTTCCATCTGAGGAGATTCCAAAAAGCTCTCAGGCAGGTTATTTCAAGGTGGGTGGGGGGCTTGGCATGGAATTTCCAGTTCCAAAGATGCCTGTGCTGGTTCGTGCAGGTTACTCTATTGACGAAATCGATCTTCACCGGTTTGTATTCAAATATGGAAAAAATAAGATTGCCTGGGGTGATGATGATTTTAATATTGATAAGAACAGACATCAGATTTCTGCCGGAGTCGTCTTTTTCAGCAGCAGCATGTCTTTAGATATTTCTTATGGATATTCGATGTGGGAGATTTCAAAGAACTTCAAGTATGGTTATAATTATGACGGAAATATCAAGCAGGATTACTCTCTGCACAAAATTATGACTTCCCTGGCAATAAGATTCTGAGCTTTTTAGATTTAATATAGATAGAAAAAAATATAATTATGAAAAGAGTGGAAATTTTCAGTGATGGGGCATGTTCTGGAAATCCCGGACCTGGAGGATTTGGAGTTATTCTAAGATTTAACGGGGCTGAGAAGGAGCTTTCCGGAGGATATAAAAATACCACCAATAACCGGATGGAGTTGATGGGTGCGATTGTCGGATTGGAATCGCTGAAAGAGCCTTGTGATGTGACACTGGTTACTGATTCTCAATACCTGGTTAATGCTGTTGAGAAGGGGTGGGCCCGCAAATGGAGGGCTGCCGGATGGATGAGAAACAGTAAAGAGAGGGCTTTGAACCATGACTTGTGGGAAAGACTTCTAAATGTTCTGGAAAAGCATAAAGTCCGTTTCCAATGGATAAGAGGCCATGCGGGTCATGCGGAAAATGAACGGTGTGATAAGTTGGCAGTAAATGCTGCTTCAGGTCCAAATCTTTCGGAGGATAGGCGTTGATGGAGCCCGATGTAATTATCATAGAAACTCCCCCTGATAATTACTGCTATTTAATAATTTCAAAAACTGATGCTGCTGTCATAGATCCTGCGGATGCAGAGATAGTGACAGACGAAATTGATAAAAGAAAATTAAATCTGCGATTCATTTTAGCAACTCATCATCACAGTGATCATACTGCTGGTATAAATAAATTAAAAAAACAGACTGGTGCTTTGGTTTATGGTGGAGATAAAAGGATTTCATCCATCGATAGAATTTTCAAGGATGGTGAGACATTTTTACTGGGTGATATTCGGATCGAAGTTCTGTCTATGCCGGGGCATACACGTCACCAGGTTGCCTATTACATTCCAGAGAGTGGAATAGTTTTTACCGGTGATACACTTTTTGGTGCCGGTTGTGGACGAATATTTGAAGGATCACCCGATCAGCTGTATCATTCACTTATGAGACTTTCTGAATTACCTGATAATACTCTGGTATATTTTGGACATGAGTATACTATCGAAAATCTTGAATTTGCAACCCTTGTTGATTCGCAAAATCAGGAGGTAAAGAAGCGATTAGAGCAGACCAGACTCCTGCGATCTCACAATAAGGTATCTGTCCCATCCACAATTGAATTGGAAAAGAAGACCAACCCATTTTTACGAGTGCAAACTTTAGCTGTCAGGCAATACCTGGGGATGGTGGATAGATCTCCGGTTGCGGTTTTCGAAGAACTGAGAAAGAGAAAAAATTCTTTTTAAGTTTACTACTCAGTAAAACCGCGATACGGTATTATGTCACGATTAAGATGCGAAACTCTTTTGAATAATAACCAGCTACAGCACTTTTGTTGCATGATATCGTTTTATTATTATTAAGTTCACGCGTGTGAACATTGTGTATCATAATAAATAATTTTTGCTGTAAAAAATAATTGTATGCAGGATTAAAGAATACTATTCTAAAAATTATTACAGTTAAAATTACCTGTTTGCATAGTGTTATGATTGACCCCAATTAAAAATAATTACTGATTTTAAAAGCCCACCTGCGTAGCAGGCCACCTCTACGGCTCAGCGTGCGTGAGACCTTCCGGAATCCGGAAAAGAGATTGCCTCACGCAGAGCCGCGGAGCCGCAGAGAAGAGCAGAAAAAGAGGAGAAAAAATTCCCCCCTCTGCGCATTAGCGTCTGCGTGAGACCTTCCGGAATCCAGAAATGAGATAGTCGCACGCAGAGCCGCGGAGCCGCAGAGAAGAGCAGAAAAAGAGGAGAAAGAATTTCCCTCAGCGTCTTAGCGTCTGCGTGAGATAATTTCCGGAATCCGGATAAGAGATAGCCTCACGCAGAGACGCCCGCCTTCCGAAGAGCGCTTCGTGCGGAGGGCAGGCGGAGCCGCAGAGATAAGAAGAGAAAGGAAAGTAAAAACGTAATCTTTATAATTCTTCATAATTAAAACCAATAATAAAGGAGTTAGAGTGGGGAACGCTACATTACGAATGAATGATCTATCTGGAATTATTGTGGATACTGCTTACCACATACATAAGGGACTTGGTCCAGGTTTGCTTGAAAAGGTTTACGAGGTTGTATTAGCAAAACAACTTCAAAAAAAAGG
>DATAMG010000113.1:0-12278 GCA_036260705.1 Chitinispirillaceae bacterium
GGATGATATAGCCCCAGCATCATCTTTGCAAGAACACTTTTGCCGCATCCTGATCCACCTACCAATGATACGATCTCTTCATCGGCGATAGTAAAACTGACATTGTCAATTGCTTTGACCTGTTTTTTCCCGTGGCCGAAAACTATTGTAGCATTATTTGCCGAAAAAATATTGGTTTCAGTTGGCATAATCGCACCTCACCTGTCGCTCTGCAACAATACGAATCTCCTGCTTGTTAACCCGACACTCTTTTCTGGCAACAGGACAGCGCTCAGCAAAGCGGCACCCCTGAATCGGTTTAGCCAGATTGGGTGGAGCCCCTTCGATAGCTGTGGGTTTCTTTTGTTTCTGACCTGGTTCAGCGCTGAGCATCGAACCCATCAGTGCTTTGGTATAAGGATGTCTGGGATCAAAAATAAGCTGCTCTGTAGTACCAACTTCAACAAATTCACCAGCGTACATGACAGCAATTCTGTCAGCGACATGGCGTAACAAAGGAAGTTCATGGGTAATAAAAATCATACTGCTGAAGATATCTTTATCCAGAAGATCAAAGATCATCTTAATCACTGCTTTCTGGGTAGTAACATCCAACGCCGAAGTCGGTTCATCAGCAATAACCATCTGGGGATTTAAAAGTGTGGAAATTGCTATTACTGATCTTTGACGCATTCCGGCTGTAATTTGAATCGGATAAGAATTAAGAATATCTTCAGTCATTCCGATGATCTTAAACCGTTGACGAAGTCTCTCATAAATTTCAGCCTTATTGGAACCTTTTTCGTGGCTGGAAATCATGTCAGCGGCAAAATCTTTGATTTTACGGGTTGGATTAAGGGAATTGAATGCACCCTGAGGGATCATGGCCACTTTTCTTCCCAGCACATTTTTACGAACATCTGCCGGAGTACGGTTCATAATCGATTCACCTGCGACTCTTACATCTCCGGAGGTAGGGTATAGAGGTGGAATGAAAAGCCCCATACAACCGTTAACCAGTGTTGATTTTCCGCAACCTGATTCACCGGCTATACCAAGAATCTCTCCTTTGTTCATGGAGAAACTAACCCCGGAAACCGCCGGGATCTTACTACCGAAGCGGGTAAGATAATGTAAATGCAGGTCCTGCACTTCAAAAATCACCTTAGATTTATCTGCTGGGGCAGTGCCGGTTTGAGCAACACTGCTTTGTACTTCTACAGTCATAATTTCTCCTATTTGCGCAACCGCGGGTTGAAGACACCTTCCATCGATGTATTTATCATATACAATGCGAAGGATATAACCGTTACCAGAATCATGGCAGGCATGAAGGCCCACCAGGCACCATCGGTTAATGCTTCGGAGCGCATAGCCTGGTTTAGAATTGTTCCAAGGGAAACGGTATCAAAGGGACCTAATCCAATCATACTGATTGCGGCTTCCGAGAGAATCCCTGATGCTGTTTGCATGATAAATACCATGCAGACATAAGACATGAGGTATGGAAGAATATGCAGCATCACAATTCCAATTGTACCGACACCATTTACTTTGGCCAATGAAATATGATCTCTGCTCTTTAAACTGGCAGCCTGTGCACGAACTGCACGGGCACTCCAGGTCCACCCGGTCAAACCAATTAAAAGTGCAATCAGTGAGAGAGAGCGTCCCTCTTTCATGCTGCTTGAAACCAGAACCAGAATAACAAATTGTGGAATAACAATGAAAAGATTGGTTACCATGGTGATTACATCATCGATCCAACCACCTTTGAAACCTGCATAAACTCCCAGGAATGTTCCAAGGACAGTAGCAATTATTCCAGCCATAAAGCCCACATAAAGGGAAGATTGCAGGCCTTTGAGCAGAAGTGAAAACATATCTATACCCATATGGTCGGTTCCCAGTATGAACTTGCCTCCAGGATTGGTATATGCTGCACCCACCCTGGTATGAATATCGATATTATAAAAAATAGGAGAAAAAACAGCCACCAGTATTGTTATTAGAAATAAACCCATTCCAATCACAAAAAAAGGAGATTTCAACAGATTTTTGAGAATTTTCATTATTTGCCCCCTATTCCGGCTTTAACCCGTGGGTCCAGGAAACCGATCAGGATATCGACGCTGAAATTGGCAATCAGAACGCTTAATGTAACCAGTAGCGTAATGCCTTGAATTAATGGATAATCATTTCCCTGAATCGCTGTTAACATGGACATTCCCAGGCCGGGATAAGAGAAAATCATCTCAGTTATCAATGCACCTCCAACCATTATACCTATAGACAAAGCCAACCCGGTTAACTGAGGAAGCATAGCATTGCGGAACATATAAAACACAATTTTATGTTCTTTCATACCAAGCCACTTTGCGTATTTGATATAATCGGTACCCAGTTCGTAAATGCACATTGAGCGCATACCTATTGCCTGACCTCCTGCAAGGATAAGGAAAATAGAGAAAAAGGGCAGAACATAATAATAGGCTGCACTGGATATAAATTCCCAGCTCATTGATGGCATCAAGTCCTGAGCATAACCGCCAATAGCAGGGAAGAGGTTAAACTGCAGGGCAAAAACGTAAACCAGAAGCATACCAAAGGCAAAAAACGGGACTGCATTGGCCAGAAGTGCTGCCGGAAAAATGACTCCGTCATAGACGCCTCTTTTATAGGCAGCCAGAGCTCCCAGAATGTTGCCAATTATCCAGCCGATAATGATGGTTGGAATCTGAAGAGCCAGAGTCCAGGGGATAGCTCCGGCAATTATCTCGGTTACCTTTTTAGGGTAATTCAAAAATGAGGTCCCCAGGTCCCCCTTAAGACACATTTTTACATAATTGAAGAATTGTTTTATGAGGGGAGATTGAACTGGCTTGTTGGAAGCATCCCGGACGATGCTTCCATCTTTATTTAGCTCAACCAGGCCAAATCCCTTCAGGTATGATTCTTCTTTTTCCATTGCAGCTTTGGTATCTAATCCACCAGCTGTTCTGGCCATGATTATATCGACCGGGTTGGCAGGACCCAGTCGCGGTAACATAAAATTAATAGTAACTGCAGCCAGAAAAGTAATGAAGTACCATACTGCTCTGGATGATATATAATAAAGTGTCGGATACCTCTTCAGCATGCAAACTCCTATTTAGCTGTGGAATTAATTTCCCAAAGTGCTTTAATACCTACTCCGAAGCAGGGGACCTGTGGTGGTGTGTAGGTATTGCTCTCGTTGGGGAAGTTATCCCAGTTTTTAACACTGAATTCATAAAATTGTTCTGGTCTGTAAACAAGAGGAAGTGTTGGTTGTTCCTGCATGAAAATGACATTCAATGCCCGGTAGGCGGCCAGCTTCTCAGCATCATCGTTCAGGTTGGGGATAACTCTTAGAAGGCTGTCTACCTTGTAGTTATAATCTTTAGCCTTGGGATTGTTAAAACGTCCCTGGTTTTCATTCATTTTCTCTCCAACCGGTTTCCAGTTTCTTGATGAGAGTACAGATTCAAAACGTGTCCAGGGCTGTGAAGGTGTTGAGTTTACAGAAGGTGCATGAAGGATAAGATCCCAGTCAGCGGTAGGCAGACTGTTAAAATAGATGGATGCATCAACAAAGCCTTCTCTGATATCAATACCGGCTTCTCTCATTCCTTTGACTGCAATCTGAACCATCGCTTCCCAGTCTGTCCATCCGGCCGGTGATTTGATTGAGAGAGTTGGAACTTTCTGTCCCTTTGAATCAGTCATGTATTCCAATTCGCCATTAGAATTGAAAACTGATTTGAAACCGGCATCTTTAAGAAGTTTTTTGGCCATTTCCAGGTTATATTTTGCACCGTATTTGTCCACATCTTCCTGGGAATAGAACTGTTTCTCAGTTCCAAAAGGCAGAATAAGACCGGGTTCAAGATTGGGGCTGTACTGAGAGAATGCCAGTTCTTTGACATCTGCATAGTTGATGGCATGAGCCATTGCCCGGCGGAAATTTTTATCATTCAGGGGTGCTTTGGTTACATTGATAAACAGCATACTCATGGCTGCTGGAACAAAATAAGGTTCTTTAGAATACCAGGTTCTTACACCCTGTTTCTCTTTCTGCCAGATACGGGGAATGAAAGTGGAAGAGATGTCAAGATTACCCTGCTGAAGGGCAATACTGAAGTGGTCATTGGCTTTGTAAATTGGATGAATGACATACTGTGGTTTGGGCAGGCGATTCTCATAGAGCACTTTACCCCAGTAATCATCTCTTCTTTTCAGGACAATTTTCTCACCTGAATAGCTGTGCAGAGTATAAGGGCCGGAGACAACCGGATCTTTATCCAGTTTTACTTTCTGAAATTCTGCAAGATCTTTATTGGCTGCATCTAATTGTTTCTGTATATAATGTTTTGGAATGATACGAACTGCCTGAAGGTGATCAAGCACCGCCAGCGGGTTGTTTCTCTCTTTACTAATAGTAAATGTTACCCGCTCAGCCTTTCCGCTCTCTGATGAGCTGTCAGCGACGCTATCGGCACTGACAGCAGAAATATTGGTCCATACGTAGGCGGTTGGTGCGCTGGGATAGGTTTTACTGATCTGAAAGGTAAACAGGACATCTTCTGCTGTCAAAGGAGTTCCATCACTCCATTTTGCACGCGAATCCAGGATTACAGAGATGGCCCCGTTTTGTTTTTGATAGGATTTGGCAATAAGGGGCTCCATTTGACCGTTTGAGGAATTGTAATTCAGTAACGGTTCATACATGAGGTTGTAATTGCCACCAACAGGGAAGGCGGGCCAGTCACAAAGTGGATTGAATGTGTTAGGCTCTCCCCACTGAAAACCAGCCATATAAAGGGTTTGATTACGGGGAAAAGAGACTTCGCCGTTTGTGGTTTTTGGAGCATTCGATTTACATGAAATAAGACCACATAACAAGGCGCCTGCTAGCATTGTTTTCGGTCGAAAATAACCTTTAATGTTCATTCTCCACCTTTTCCTGGTTCGAGTTTAAAATTAGTAGTATTTAGCTTAGAGTAAAAAATGAAATAATTCCAGATGAAAATATTTCATGCTGGAGATGTTATCAAACAAAATTCAAAGTTAAAAGGAGCTTAAAGTCCTTTTAAATTTTGAAATTTGTTATGTTCAGGTATTGAAAATCCTGCCTTTTTTTGGCTGGCATCCTTTTGCGGGTGATAATAGTGAGGCGGTTTTAAATGTCAAATCAGTGGGTCATTTAATCTTTAAATGGCAGAACTACTATTATAAGGAATAGAAATTTCAGGGCAAACTTCAGATTGAAAGAAGAATTAAAGTGGTTACAAATGCAAAATTTGCTGTGATAAAAAGGTTTAAGGATGACTTTGAAAAAGATAGGGATCGGTAAAAGACATAAATGAAAAGCCTGCTGAATGAATTAAAAAGAAGCTACGGGTAAAGATGACAGAAGATAAATAAAAAGGCTGGCCAAGAAGGGAAAAAATAGCTAAATTCAATGAAAAAGTGGAAATGAAGAATTAAAAAGGGATGAAAAAAGGTGGAAAAGGGAAAAGAGGTTGTTTGTGCAGAATGAATGGAAATTATATATATTCTAAAAACTACAGAGGCAATTACGTGCCAGGATTGGCTTTTATTGCTTGAGGTTACTTCGTTAGCGCACGGGCAGGAACTCCCATTCAGGTCGCTTGTTTAAACCTTTAAACTGATGAATAGCCATCATTAAAATCGCAAAAACAATGCCGGATTATAAAACAATTCATTTCAGCATATATTCACGACTCTCAAGGAGGGTTGGTTGGTAAGGAAAAAAAGGTCAATGCGCAGGTTTCTTTTCGTACTTTGTACGGCTGGGTTTTCTATGACGGCGAGTGCTGCACAAGAGACTGCAGCGCCTGATTCTTCTGCTTTTGAGCAGATGCTTGATTCTCTGGGATTATCCAAAAATGATCTGGAGGCTAAGGTCCGATCTACTCTGATGTTTGGGGGATCCTCTCCGGTTTCTTTTTCAGGTGAAGCCCGTATAAAAATGCAATACCATAATTACCAGGATGGGTCTGCCAAATATCTTTTTAATGACCGATCCTATCTTCAGTCAAACTGGGAGGGTAACGAATCATTTGTTAGGGTCGGAATGGTGGCCAGGGCTGGGCGCAATACAGTATTGTGGTCTAAGATCGGATTTCAAAGTACATTGCCAGGTACTTTTCTCAACAAAAGTCGTACTGGGGACACTCTTTTTGCCTCACTGCACGATAAAAGTAATGAGGCTGCAAATATCCATGAAGATATGTGCGCTGGAATCGCTCTTCGAACAGTACCGGCTTCTTTTTGGCTCAAGCTGGGAGCAATCCACTGGACAGAGGCTTCGCCTTTATCTATCTGGAAATCTCAACCCAGAACTTTTGCCTGGGAGTATCTGCCCTTTGAAGTTGAGCAACCCATTAAACGCTATTACGATTATAACATTGCTAAAGGTGAAAAGTCCGGAAGAGCTGCATGGAACAAGAAAGCCTTTCAGGGTATTAACCTTGAAAGTATCAACCTTCCGGGAAACCTCTATTTCAACCTGTTATATGGTGAATATGAACGATATGACAACTTTGAAAGAGAATATGGAGATTTAGGAGCAGATCAGGGCTACGTTGGTGAAAACATACCTTCTAAAGGTAAAGGTATAGGTGATCCATTCCGTAAAGTTTTCCATGCCCGTTTTGCGGCAACTGAGTTGTTAAATAAACTGACTCCCGGAATAAATTTTCTGCGATACAACTATAACAAAGATATTGTCAACTCCATGGAATTTAAAAAGGTTTTTTACACCAATGTAATAGATTCCCTGGCTGGACAGACAAAACGTACCCGTGTGGATTTCAAAAAAATTGAAAATAAAAGTGTAGGTGCAAAGGCCTTTTATAAAGAACCCTGGGTTACGACTCTGGATTTACGGGGCCCGGTCAATGATAAATTCAGCTTTCATGCTGATTTTGCTTTGAGCAGAATCGATTCTACTATTTTTGAGATAAAAAAAGATACCTCCATAAATACTGCAGATTCCATCTTTATAGCTGAATCAAAATCCTCCTCTTCCATTTGCCCGGCATTTTATGCTCACATTGAAAACAAGTATGTTTTACCTCTGCATCTGGATCTGGCTTTTATCAGTAAAGGCTTTTACTCACCTATGTCATTTGCAACACCTGCTGATGGATTTTTTCCTTTTGGTTCAAATCTATTGGGGCCCGGCAAATTTATTGCACGTGGAGAGGCATCTCCTTATACCCAGAATATGGCTGGAGCCAATCTGAAACTGATTCCAAAGATCACCGGATATGGACATCTCAGAATCATCTACGGTCAGCATTTTCAGATTAAAGCTGCCAAGGATTTGCTTTACTTCCCTTATCGTTTAAACGGTCAGGATATGTTCTCTTCTCTGCACTCCTCATATAACCGCTGGGGAAATGATCCGGTTGACCTGTCTTTACCCAGTGAGTACAAAAACAGACTTGGTGATGAATCTTATACAACCGGGGCATATAGTAACCCGGTCGGTTATGAAGGTGGTGCTTTACATTCAGACTTTCTGGCCATGTACGAGGGTTTTGTTCCTTACGAAAATGAGCGTCAGGCAACTGCCAATCTTACATGTAATAAAAAAGGGGACACATACGGACGGGGAGACCAGAAAGATGGCTCCTTTATTTATACATATACCGATTCCTCCAGTGGCAAAGTGGATACTATGCGTAGCGACAATGCATTTGTCCCGAAACATCAGAAGTTTACTTTTAATTTAGAGCTTGATTACGCCTATGATCTTGGTAAGATGCTTGGATATTCTCATGATCTGTTTTTCAGTGTCTATGCTGCTGTAAATGGTGTTTCAACATCCTTCAAACCTCTGGCTTTTAATGAAAAAAAGAACGATATGCTTTTGTGGGGTACTTATGTACGCTTCGAGCCGGCTATCGCTTTGAGTAATAAATTTTACATTCTGGGTCTGGCTGGTTTTGAAAGATGGGCTTCGAACAAATCATATATCCAGGCAACTAAAACTAAAGCAGTTGCTTCTCCTATGGATTATAGAGACTATGCAGTGGGAATCGGCTTTGACTGGGATATGCTTTCCAGAGTTGGATTGCATGGCAGAGTCAAATACATGCAGCATGATGATATAAATATCCCGGAGAATAATTACAAAACACCGGTTATTTCAACAGAAATAAAAATGTGGTTCTGACCTTAAAATCGAAACTGTTAATAAAAGGAGTATAAATGCTCAGAAGAATTGTAACACTTGTAAGCGTTGGACTTGTGCTGTCAGTCAATGCTAATCAGGATAAGCTGGATAAGATCCAGAAGACATTAGATAATATCATGGCCAAAGCGGGTATTTCTATTGGTGGAGAGTTCAGGTCACAATATTTGTCTTCTACTATAAGTGGTGATAGTGTGAAAAGCACTGACCGCAAAACGGAAACTAATGAGTATACTTCTGTGGATTTTGACATTAAAGCAAGACCCAATGAAGCTATTTCTGCCAGAGTTATGTTTAGAATGCATCAGAATTGGCAGAATTTCTACTCAGATATTTCAAACCCCATCTTTTCCAGATGGATAAGTATTGATGGAAATCCTTTGGGTATGTTCAGATTCGGTATCGGTAGTATTAAGGAAAAATACAGTCCTCTCACTCTTTGGGCACCTGAGATTGAGATTATGTATGAACCCAATATTTTTGCTCGCCAGCGTAAGATTGCCATGGATGAGATGTTTCAGGGTGAAAATTATCGAGTTTTGCAGGGTTTTAATTTCGGTTTCGATGCAGAAGTTGCTCCTTTGTTTAATGAGTTCCACTTTGGGTTTGTAGGTGCAAGGCTTATGAACACTGAGACCAGCCTTGGTTCCAACAGCCAGGTAACTCTTTACATTCAAAAGGCTGATATGGCCAAATACTTCGTTGGTTCAAATCTTGATCTGACCTTTCTTAAAGGTATAAATCTGGGTGGTACATGGATTGAAATTTTCGACAACCGCAACAGCTTCAGAGGAAGTGATACAACTGCAGATACTTTGGCGCAAAAAACCGCAATTCTATCAGTCAGACCGGGCATCGATATCGGAAAGACATTCGGCATGCCTGAACTATTGACACTTAAACTTTCTTCTGAAATAGCAGTTTCTCTTGATGATACTGTCGCGTTTGATTCGATTGGCGTTGATGATAACAATAAAGCTATTAAAGATTTCATCTATCCGGGAACTATCATTGGAAAAGCCATTAATATTGCTGGAACTCTGGGTATTAATCCTGGTGAAGCATTTGGACTCGAACTTAATGCATCGATTATTGCCAATGATGAAAAATATAGAAATATAATGGCTCAGTCACCTACATTCACTGGTACCAGAATTTTGAATGTTGAGGCAGATGGTTACAAAAAGTTCTATTCTCCATTTGACGCTTTATATAATCAGGTGTTTAAATTCACTCCGGTTAATAATACCAATGGATGGCAAAAAGCTCCTTACATGAAGACTTCTTATACCAACTCCATATTTTTTCAGGATAGTCTGAGAAATTTCCAGAATGTTTTTGATCCATCTGTTCAGTTGGTAATGCCCTTTGGGCCTGCTACTCCAAACCGTTTAGGATTCTCTTCAAATGGTAAAGTATCTCTGATTAACAATGGGATTGAATTGAAGGGGATGGTGACAGTACTCAATCAAATGAATGCCGAAGTTTATGAAGATTTTACCTTTGCTAAAACCGAATTCTCTCAGTTTGGTGGGGGAGCAAAAATTGATATAAGCAAAATGGTGCAGGCCATCAAATATCCTATGGAACTCTCAGGAAGCATGGTAATGTCCAAAGCTTCCAATGGTACCGAAGGCAACTCTTTTGAAATAACCTCCGCTATGACCAACCTGGGTCTTTACTATCAATTCTGGAAAAGAATGAGCCTCCTTGGCGGATTGCAGATCATTAATAACAAGGCATCTTATGATGACTTTGTGGGAGATCAGGCCGAGATAAGGAAAATGGAAGTTGTGCAGAAAATGAGTCAGATGTCTGCAGGACTGGAGTGGAAGGTATCTGATGGTGCAAGTGTTGTTGGTACAATAGGTAAAATTAAAGTCGATACAGATGACAAGCACCTGATTGAAGGCTCTGAAAATACTTATGAAGAATACGACTGGCCAAGTGGGCAGGGGTCTGCACCAAGCGGTGAGGATTACGATCACTTCTTATTTAATCTTTTCTTGCGCGTAAAATTTTAAAAATTAAACAGGAAACGGATATTTTATGAATAGAAATATACGATTGACCATACTGGCAGCTGTTTGCATCTTTACTGCTGCAAACTCTGTTTTTCCTGGATGGCTCAAATTCAAGCCTTTAAAGAAGCCAAATCAACAGATTACAGCAGTAAAGGATAATGCTGATCCTCGTGTAGTATACCGCTTTTTCGATGAGGACTTCGTATCCGGTGGATATGCTTACTGGTATCCTGACAATTCAAATGTATTTATTCCCGAAGAATCGGGTAAAAACGGAGAAGTGGCTGTTCAGTTTGATCTGGTGGCAAACGACTACTCCGGCGGCTCGGTTTGTCTTTACAACCTTCTTTATGATATGAGGGATGTATACGACAAGGGGGCAATGCAATTCTGGATCAAAGGAAAAGCTGGTGGCGAGATTGCCTGGATTGCTTTAGTTGATGATGAAAATTCCGATGGTAAAAAAACGGTGGTAAGACTGCCACTTCAGAATTACGGTGGCATCTCCAATGAGTGGAAACAGATTTCCATCCCGCTATCTGATTTTGGAAAACGCGGGGTATTTTGGGATGAGAAAAAACGAATTGAAGTACCTGAGAAATTCAACTGGGCTACGGTTGCAGAGTTCAGAGTTGAAATAAAGAAAAACGACAATCCCAAATTTAATGTCTGGGTGGATGATGTATTCATTTTAAGGGATGTTTATGAAGCCAAACCGGTTTCTGATGAGGTTCCCTGGGATGAAAAGGAAGAAGAGATTGATGGGCCTCCTCTGGCACAAAGGCCTGCGGTTCAAGAATCACAGGTGTTTTTTGACGATATGATTACTCAGAGCGGTTTCCCATATGTCTATGGAGGAAAGACCGCTCAAAAAGTTCTTCCTGCAAAAGGCAAGGGTAATGAAGGCGTTTTAGCCTGTTATATGGATAACAACGATTACTCTGGAGTTACCATTGCTTTGGGTACCGGATCAACTTTTAATCTGGAGCCTGCAAGAAAAGCCAAAGCTGCAGGGCTGGCTTTCTGGGGTAAAGGTGGTCCTGGTGTTGGTACAATTTATGTAGGTTTGATTGATGATGAATCTGACGGGGCTAAGACTCAGACTAAGCTTTCCATGGTTGATTTCGGCAAAATCGATACAACATGGAAATATTACATGATTCCATTACGAAAATTTCTGGATGTCGGCCGTTACTGGGATGACACCAAAAAGGCTGAGGTGATTGCCAACATAAAATGGGATAAGATAAGTGAAGTCAGATTTTCAAGTAATAAAGCAGAAAATAAAGTTGCAGATGGAGAACCGGTTATCTTTTATGCGGATCAGATTGCAATAATCGATGAGATTCCCGGCTATGTTGATCCTGAAGAATATTGGAGAGCCTTCAAATCTGAAGTACCAGACGTGTTATTAAGTGATTTTGAAAATGAAGAAGATAACGGCAGGTGGGAAACTGCTGTAGGTCCTAAATCTGAAGTCAGCTATGACATGGTAACCAGTGGAGCCAATAATGGCGGAAAAAATGCTCTGTCTATAACATTTAAAATTAATGACTGGTGCGATGTTATTTACAATTTTAAAAACAATAATCGACCGGACAGTCATCGTGACTGGAGCAAACACTGGGGTCTGAAATTTGAAATGTATTCTGAAAAGCCATTCCAGGGCATAAATGTACAGATAAATGATGGAAGTGGCGAAGTATGGCTGGCCAGTGCTGGATGTTTGAAGGGATGGCATGAGGTACTGGTTCCATTCAGAACATTTTACAAATTTCCATACTGGCAACCACCTGAAGCCGATCAGAATGGCAAACTGATAGCCGGGGTGATAACTTTTTTGACATCCGCTGTAACCTTTACATTTTCTACTTCCTTAACCGGAGCCGATCTGACTTCACGTTCATTGGTTAAACGGATATTATCAATCATAAATTTTCCGGCAGTACCCTCACCGGATGCCTTGAAGTCAATGGTAATTACACCCTGCAGATCCAGTTTGCCATTCTGATCGGCTTCAGGTGGTTGCC
>DATAMG010000117.1:0-23497 GCA_036260705.1 Chitinispirillaceae bacterium
ACAAAATGACAGGGATAATTGGAGGTATTTCGATTAGTAATTTTTCGGAAATAAGTGTACCCCTTCCCCCACTCGAAGAGCAACAACGTATAGTGGCAAAAGTTGATCAGCTTATGTCAATTTGTGATAAGCTTGAAACGCAGCAGAACAAACGGTCAGAATTGGTTGGTTTTACTCGTAAAACAGCTCTGGAAACATTGGCAAATGCCCAAAGTAGCGCAGAGCTGCAACCTGCCTGGAAACGTGTTGAAGAGAACCTGGGAATGCTCTTTGAGACACCTGAAGATATAGAGGATCTTAAAAAATGTGTTCTGCAGAATGCTGTAAATGGTTTGTTTTCAATAAATCAGTGCACAGAATCAAAGGTATTAAAAGATGTAATCGTTTTTGGGCCTAGGAATGGTTTATCACCACAAGCCGTTAATTATTTTACTGATAAAAAAGTTTTGACTCTTAGCGCAACAACAAAAGGAATTATTGATATATCTAAATTTAAACATATTGACATGGATATAGAAAGCGACTCACATCTTTGGCTGGAAAATGGTGATGTTTTAATACAGAGGGGTAACAGCAAAGAATACGTAGGGGTCTCTGCTGTGTATATCGGTCCATCGAAAAGCTATATATATCCAGATTTGATGATGAAAATTTTAGTAGATACTAACATGATACTTGTTGATTATTTACATATGTGTCTTTTGTCGCCATCATCGCGACAACATATGTGGGATAGAATTACGGGCACGTCCAGTACTATGCCAAAAATTAACAAGAACACCTTTGAAACAATTCCAATTCCCCTTCCCCCGCTCGCCGAGCAACACCGCATCGTATCTAAAGCCCAGTCACTCCTTTCTCTCTGTGACAAGCTCCAATCCCAACTTGCCAAATCACGAACCATAGCCGAACACCTTGCGCAATCTATTGTCGAATCAATTACCGGTATAACAACGGAGAACCAGGAAAAAATGAAAGTACCCAAAACCGAACTGGTTAGTAAGCTTGTGCTTGTCAAAAAGCCCAAAGCCAAAGAACATGCCCCCTTGAGTGCGCTTCTGGCCAGACATAATAATGAACTCTCAGCAAAAGCGCTCTGGAACCACTCGGGAATGGCAATTGACGATTTTTATCGTCAGCTTAAAACCGAAATGGTCAATGGCTGGATTGATGAACCGCAAAAAGCAGAAGTACGTATTATAGAAGAGTAAGGCTATGCACCACGTTATGAGAATTAACAGACTTACAATACAGGAATTTCGTAATCTGAAAGATTTCGAAATTACGTTTACATCACAAAGCGTAAATGCAGACGGAAATCTTCAACCGTTTAAAAGTCATGCTGTAATAGGGCAAAATGGTTCAGGAAAATCAAATCTCCTTGAAGCGATTATAACCATTTTTCGTGATCTCGACCTTAAAAATAAGGCTGAATTCGGTTATTCGCTTGAGTATGAGGTGCGCGGGCATACTATACAAGTGGAAGCAACTGCCGGTAGTCTTCCCTCTGTTGTCATAGATTGCAAAAAGTCATCAGCAACCTACATTAGCGACCATGCTCAGGAGTACTTACCCTCTAATGTGTTTGTCTACTATTCCGGGAAAAACAGCCGTATTGAAGATCTGTTTCAACTGCATCAGAAGAAATTTACCGATACATTAAAACGAGATGGTGATGACCTTATTCGCCGCCTGTTTTTCTGCCGCAGTGGTCATTCGCAACTTGTTCTCCTTGCTTGTTTATTATCAGAAGATCCGGTTTTCAAACAGCTCCTGGAAGATTTAAACATCGAGGAGCTCGACTCTGCACTCTTTGTCCTTAAGCAGCCGTACCGGCTTAAACAGAATCTTAAAGAGAGTGACATTAAAGATGGAGATCAGAGATTCTGGTTTGCTAAGGGAACAATCGTAACTGAGTTTTTAGATAAATTGTGGAAACTGGCGGTTGCTCCTATCGATGATTCACAGGCAAAACAGATTGACTTTCGCGGCCGTGCAGAGGAACAGAAACAACTCTATCTGTATTTACCCGATAAAAAAGCGTTACAGGAGTTGGGAAAAGAGGTAGGTCCTCCGGAGATTTTTTTCCGGTATGCAGAAGGGGCTTATATAGGTGACCTTATCGATGAAGTACGCATAACAGTTAAGCACAAGAATAGTGATGGAACTATTGCATTTACACAGCTTTCTGAAGGTGAAATGCAACTTTTAACGGTTCTTGGATTGATGAGAATTACAAGTCAGGATCACTGCCTCTTTCTTCTGGACGAGCCTGACACACATCTTAACCCCATCTGGAAGTTGCGGTATTTTGATAAAATCGAAGTGGTGCTAAATGATAATCAGAATAAGACAATTCATGGTGATTCACAGATTATAATTACAACGCATGATCCAATAATGATAGGTAGTTTACGTAAAGAACAGGTTAGAATTCTGCGTAAAGAAGATGGCAAATCTGTTGTTATTGAACCGGGCATACATCCACAGGGAATGGGTATAAGCGGACTTCTTAAAAGTGAACTGTTTGGACTAAGCTCAACCGTTGATACCGAGACCATGCGACGTTTACACCAACGTAATTATCTATTCGCATTAGGTCGAACCCGTACAAAACAGCAGGATGAAGAACTTACCAGGCTTAGTGAAGAACTTTCGGATCTTGGTTTCGCTAGTGATTTTAAAGATCCTTATTTTGCGATGTTTGTCCATAAGATGGCAATTCACACAAAATTCCATAAACCAGTTCTTACTCCTGAAGAACAGAAAGAATTGGATGCTGTTGCTGACGATGCCATAAGTCAGATTCTCAAGGAGCGCGGGAAAAAATGATTTACATCGATTTCGAGGGAAGAACTCCGGTTAATACACCAATAAATCCATCATTTCCCGAGTGGAAACCATGGGCACAAAAAGAGTGGAATGAGTGGCTTCGTGATTCAATGGAGAATCTTAGGATTATTAAAGCTTTTCATAACCAAAAAAAAATTAAGGAAAGGAATGCATTTATAGATAGCAAGTCTGCACATTGGGGAAAACTGAGACTTTGGCTGCAGGTCCTATCAAACGGAAAGTGCTGGTTCTCTGAAGTACGTGAGCTGTATTCGCATTATGAGGTCGAACATTTCAGGCCCAAAAAAGAGTGTAGAGGAATTGATGGCACGGCTAAAGACGGGTACTGGTGGCTGGCATTCGACTATACAAATTATCGTTTGTGTGGTAATGTTGGTAACAGGAAAAAAGGAGGGTGGTTTCCTTTAAAGGCCGGATCGCTTATCTCTACTGCTCAAAGCAGGTGCGAAAAATCGGAAGAAGCATATTTTATTGATCCAACGATCAGATATGATGTTTCTTTGATAGCATTCGATGAAACAGGTGATATCATCCCCAATCCAGATTGCTCTGAATGGGAAATAAGTAGAGTGGAAGAAACCAGAAAACGTTTGAAACTTAATGAACATGAACGTTTAGTAGAAGAACGGAGGTTTGTCTGGCGAAAAATGACAGGGCTTATAGAAAACTATTATGAAGCACTGTTGCGATGCAGAAATGGGGGAGATCCCTATGCCAGAGGTGTTTTGAATGAAGTTCTTAAACAAATGGTCACAATGATAGATGCTAAATCAGAACTTTCTGCTGTAGCTCACTGGTGTCTTTTAATGAAAAATGATAAAAATTTAGTGAAGTTAGTTGCCTAAAATGGGAAACATGGTTAATGGTGCTTTTATGTGATAAATGACTTTTTAATGTAAAACAGTGAAATGTTAATTAAACACTAAATGAGGCACGATATGAATATTGCATGCCCCCTTGGTTTTTAAAACATGATCATGATTTCCAGGCTTGTTTCAATGTTTCGATATCGATTTTTTTCATTGGAAACATAGCATTCATTACTCTTTGAGATTTTTGGGGATCAGGGTCGCTGATCATTTCCTTTAGCACATTTGGTATGACCTGCCAGGATACTCCAAATCTGTCTTTCAACCATCCGCACTGCTGAGCCTGAGGATCACCATCTTCAGAGAGCTTTTCCCAGTAATAATCAACTTCCTGCTGCGACTCACAACTTATAATAAAAGAAATCGCCTCGGTAAATTTGAAAACGGATCCTCCATTAAGCACTACAAAGGATTGTCCTTCGATTTGAAACTCAATTGTCATAACTGAACCTGCCGGTCTTCCATGGTACTCATATCCGGCTTTTCCATACCTGGTCATTTTCCCGATACTGGAATTCTTGAATATCGATGTATAAAATTTAACCGCTTCTTCAGCTTGATCGTCAAACCATAAATTTGTTGCTATCTTCTGCACACTACCCATTATATCCTCCAGTATTGCAAATATTGTTTCAGTACATATATGTACTTGCGAATTGTGTTCCGTTGTTATACCGGCTTATTGGCATTAAAATTGTGTTATAATCTGGAGCTTAATAACAATACACAGGAGAAGAATATGATCAATTTAAAGAGCATCTTTTTCCTTATCAAAAGACTCTTTTTTGAAGTTCATTATCCGCTGGGGATCTCATTTGATATTACCAACCGGTGTAATCTTCGATGCAAGCATTGTTATTTTCTTTTACAGAATCAGAGTGAAGAACTTAGTGATACTGATTTTTTAAACAGAGTCATCGAATTAAAAAATATGTACCCATCAGTAATGCATGCCGGATGGCTTGGAGGAGAGCCACTTTTAAGAAAAGAACTTCTTGTTCAATGCACAAAGCTCTTTCCGCTGAATATGGTTGTGACAAATGGCACCATAGAATTACCTGTAATAACTAACAGCGTTTTTAATGTCTCAGTAGATGGAACCAGGGAATATTACCAAAAAATTCGAGGAGCTGACCTTTATGATAAAGTAAAGGAAAATGCTGACCGGTCTGATATTCGGGTAAATATTGCCTGTGTCTTAAACAGGATTAACTGTGATTGTATCGAAGCACTTTTAGAAGAGTGGAAAAAAACGTCTGTTCAGGGAATAAGTTTCAGTTTCTATACTCCACAAAAGAGCATCGATGATCCACTATATCTAACCGGGAATCAAAGAGATACTGTAATTGATCACATCTTAAACCTGAAAAAAGAGTTTGAAGATTTTATCCTCAATAGCCGCTCGGTTTTAAGTCTGATGAAGTCTGCAACATCTTCTGAGATTACATTAAACTGTAAATATCCGAAAGCACTTTTGAGCATTGATGCAAAAGGATGTGTAAAGAATCCTTGTGTTATGGGCTCAGGTATTGATTGTTCCAGATGCGGCTGCGTGGTGCCTTTTGAAATCGAATCGGTAGTTGGTCGAAGGCATTTTGATTCTATGCGTATGGTGAAAAAGTTTTATACCGGACGATAAGTATTATCTGTTTAAAATGCTCAAATGCAAATTAAATAGTTAAATTCTTTGTGAACATGAGTTGAGAAATTTAAGCAAAACCGCTCGTAATCTTCGTAGTTTTTACTAAGAATTACCTGTCCATCAGTAGTTCCTACGAAGGATGGAAGCATGAGCTAATCCTATCTGATCCGCCCTCCTTCGATACGACTCTCGAAGACTCCAGTCTACTCAGGATGAGCGGCTTATGATTCAATCTTGAACAAGAAATACTGGGTGATTCTTGGGCTTTGATTCTTTTTAGCATGCTGCATTGTGATTTGCACTGCAATTTTTGATTACACACTGGTCTATCAGGTGGTTTACTATGTAAAAGGAATATTCTGTACTGAATCTGGTACAGAATTATGATGGCTACCTGAATTTTTTGCCCGCCCGCCTTCAATTGTAGTTATTTTAATCTGATAATATTATTGGTGATCAGGATATTGTATCTATTGGAGATGATGGTTTAACTTTTTTTTATGAAATTGACAGTTTGTGAACTTCAGGTTTCTTCATATAGATCCTTTGATTGATGCACCACATGTTAAAAGCATGAGAAAACGGAACTGTTCTAATAAACCATAAGGATTAATCGTGGAAAAAATCATTATTGTTCTAATAACTGCATTGTCTCTGCATATCGATGCAGTTGAAATTATTGTTGATGCGAATTCTGGGCGTAAACCGGTTTCACCCTGGATTTACGGTCAAAATAATGCAGATATTTTTGTCCAAAACAAAAACACAGTATCAGCGGAGAAATGCCAACTTTTAAAAGAAGCCGGAGTACGAATGTTCCGCTTGAATGGCGGGAACAATCTGACTAAATATAACTGGAGAAAGAAGCTGGGAAGTCATCCCGACTGGTACAACAATGTTTATGCAACAGATTGGGATCATAAAGTAAAAACTTTTCTCGAAAACACCATTGAAACGCAAATTTTTATGGGATTTCAGCTTCTTGGATGGGCTGCATCAAGTAGTGATTATAACTTTAATGATTGGGCCTATAATCAATCGCAGTGGTGGTGTGGTGCCAGTCAGAATCTGGCTGGTGGCGGTGAAGCGGATTCGACATGTTCTGGAAAAGAGAAAAAAGGTAATCCAAATCTTTATCTTATGGACTGGCCGGCAGATTCGACAACAGCCATTCTTGATCACTGGTTCGCTGATGGTGGGCTTGGATTTGATAAGAATCGTTGCCTTTATTGGAATATGGACAATGAACCGGAGTGTTGGGTATCCACTCATGATGATGTAACTCCAAAAGATATAAGTGCAGAAGATTACATGCAGAGATATTTTAAAGTCGCTAAACTGGCTCGACAAAAATTTCCTGAAATCAAGCTTATGGGACCTGTGCCCTGCAATGAGTGGTTCTGGTACACATGGAACAGTCAGGTTATTAGTGAAGGTCAGAAAACCTATACATGGCTTGAATACTTTATAAAGCGGATAAGTGATGAACAGAAAGCTACCGGTTTACGATTACTCGATGTTATTGATGTTCATTTTTATCCTTCAAAAGATGATGCGGATCTTTCAATGCAGCTTCACCGGATATGGTTCGATACCAGCTGGGTTTATCGTGATGCAGGTGGGAGCAGATATCTTTACCCTAACCAGGTTGATAGTGTTAAAAAGGAATACATTTTTGAGCGGTGCCGCAGATGGTGCAATCAATATCTCGGTCCAGACAACGGGGTAACATTCAGTTGCTCAGAGTATGGACAGGTTTCCGATGATCCCAGTGTGAGGGCTGTTTCCTATGCTTCACAACTTGGGACTTTTGCCAATGAAGGCGTAGAAGTTTTTACTCCATGGGATTGGATGCCTGGACAATGGGAAGTACTTCATTTATTCAGCAGATATGCAGGTGCCACCAGGGTTGAGTCAATATCAAATCTTGATTCGCTGGTTTCGGCATATTCATCTATAAGCAAATACGAAGATACCCTGACGATGATTTTTGTAAACCGTGACCGGAATAATACCCGAAATGCAAATGTCACAATAAAAAACTTCGTTCCTGATGGAACCACTTTTCTGGCCTTACAGCTTAACGATTTGCCGGAGAACGAAACATTTAAAACGCATGAGTCAAATGCTTTGTCTAAAGGGAGTATTACTTTGGATAATGGAAAGTTTTCTATAGATTTGCCTACGGTGAGTGTTACCGCGGTTATCATCGCCAAAAAAGGTAAATCACCGGTTATCTATATGCCACAGAGAAATTCACCAGTTAAATTGCAATTGATAATTAATGGCAATACGCTTTGCTTGCAAGGTATGGGTGCAGGTAGAATTGCGCTTTACGATACCAAAGGCAGGTGTATCCGCTTTTGGAATTCAATGGGGAGGATTGAAGAAAGTTTTTCACTTGATGGGGTTGGCCCGGGGCGTTATATTGCCACATTCAACGGAAGAGTACTTTCAAAACCGGTTCTCTTATTGAAATGAGACCCGGTTGAGTTCTTTTTCAGTGAGGTGATCTGTGTGGTAAAAGTAAGATAGGGATTTCACCACAAAGAGCACAAAGAGCACAGAGATACACAGAGAACACAGAAGAAAAATATGATCTGGAGAAGAGAAAAAAGGGGGGCGCTAGCAAGGTTCTACCCCTGACTGCAAAATGTAAATCTACCATTCCCGAATTCGCTCAAATATGTTTCCAAAGCATTATCAAGTTTTGTCGGTACAACTGTATTCAGTTTCGATGGATGAAAACCTGATATATTGCAATAATGAGATAATGTAGGATGGCACTCAAGAGCATCGTCTAACTTAAAAGGAGAGATTGCTGTGGTCTTTTGTCTTTCTTGCTTTCCCCATAGGTCATTTACAATCATGTAATTCCAGTTCATGCTTTTGGGAAAGTGAAACAGTGGTGCAATTTTGAAAAGTGAATTACTTTTTTTATTGTACCAATTTAAAAGTGCTGTAGAGAGATAGTCATGATGTATCAAATTATCAGATGCAATTATCACCGTTTTATTAATCTCCAAAACCTTACCCATATCAGGGCCAAAATGCAATAATGCCTTATCAGCAATAGTTAAGGTTAATCTGAGTTTTGATCTTATTTCCTGAACATAGTTAATTTCTGCAATTCTTTTATGGAAATTTTCTCCATCCCGATGCAGTGCAAGTCGGCTGTCGTCTCTGAGGAAACCAACAGCATTTTTAAGACCTCCGCTATAGCCTGAATAGCAATGCGAACTTAATCGCGGCAGATAAATCAAATGATCGACATCATGGATAATTTTAGGAAGATAAAGCTCTTTTACCCAGTAACTTTGAAAATCAATTTTTGGACTGAAATAAGAATTCCAACCGTGATCATCAAAACAATGGATTTTTGATTTTGAATTTAAAATTTCCTGTAAAATGCCATTTTTGGAAAAAACGTCTCTTGTAGAGCTTTTTCTGCCTTGTTGAGTTAATCTGGCATATTGAACACCAGCCTGATCACCAATTATTATCTCTCCGGCTCCTGCTTCTTTTAGTGTGTTAACAATTATTTCTATGGCGGCAGGTGATGTGACTGCTGGGTGTGGTCTGGTCGAGTTACTTGATAGTTTAATAAATACGCTGTCACCTTTAGAAAGAAAATCCAAATACGGACTTTCCAATATCTTTTTTTTTATTTCATCAGAAGCTGTCTTTTTGTCAAAATATCCCAAAAGCGCACTTCCTTTTTTATTGCATTTTTCCATATTGAATTGCCTCTTATTAGAATGATTATTTACGGAAACTTTAAGTATCAGATGAGTCGTGGGCAGTTACTGCTGGATGTAAATTATTAATCAGATGAAATGTAACTCCTGTGATCCAGTTTTTATAAGTTTCTTCGCTTCATTGTTGTTTCAACCATTTACAGGTAAAAACTATTGTGAGGCAATGCCCAAGGAAAAATATAGCTATGGAGAAACCTAACAATTGTTAGGAAATGCAGATCTTCTGATTCTACTGAGAGATTCGGGGTGAATGCCAAGATATGAAGCGATATATTTAACCGGGCAGTTTTGAATAAGACCAGGATTATTTTTCAGAAGTTTCAAATATCTCTGTTCTGCAGTGAGATAAATCTGGTCCATTATCCTGATTTCTTTCTCAACCAGAGCTTTTTCCATTATTTTTCTGCCAAACTCCTGCCAGAGAGGATTTTGAGAGTAAAGTGAATCAAGATTTTGTTTTGAAATAGCAAAAATTTCGCAATCTGTAAGGCATTGGATAGTCATCTTTGATTTATCATTGTAAAAAAAACTCAGGAGTGAAGTCGTGAACTCGTTTGGTGAAGAGATATTGATAGTGATTTCTTCGTGTGCTAGCGTGTAGAAACTCCTCAAATAACCATTGTTAACAAAGATAAGATTTGCATCTGAATCATCAGGATCCAAAATTACAGTATTCTTAGTAAAACGGTGAAAAGCAAATAGTGAATCAGCAAACGAAATTTCGTCATTTGAACAGAAAATAGTATTGCTTATCAAATGGTTTAATTTACTAAACATTATTTATTATCAGAAGAGCATCATAGCTCTATGCACTGTGATTTATTGATCCATTACTGGTATATACCGATATGTCGGATCTTGGTTACCACTTCTTCTGCTGCATTGAATTTCCGGTTAGGGTTCCAGTGCCTGGAATAAGATTATGAAGACACTTTCTATCAGATATCTTCTGCCAATTTCTCACTCCCGGAGCCTGGCCCGCGCCTGCGAAAGCGCATGATGCACTTTTTCGAGCGCCTTTTTAGTTTCGATCAGCTCGTCGCGCTCTTTGGTAAGCTTCTCTACATTGTGGGCAAGGCTGTCGCGTTCTCTTGTGATTTGTGTCAAAAGTGTATTAAGTCTGGTATTTTCTGCCATGCAATCGTCAAGTTCTTCGTTGAGTCGCTCCTCTTCCGATTTATTCTCGTCAAGTGTGCGCTGCACCTCAGCATAGCGAAGCTCAAGCTTGTCAAATTCCCGCTGCCGTCCTTCATCCTTTACGGTCAACATCTGTACCATACGGACTGCCTGATCACGCTCCTCCTCGAGCGCACTCATCTCAAAGAGCATCTCTTCCAGAACTTTTCGTTTTTCATCGAGCTGTGCTTCGGCCTGCCCAAGGCGTCCAGATGCTGTACGGCCTTCATTTACAGTACGTGTCAACTCGGCCTTTGCTTGCTCCAGTTCGATACGCAAAGCTTTCTCCAGTTCGCGTGACCGGGAAAGTTGTATCTCCAGATCGCTGACCAGCCCCAAAACACTTTCGACCGCCAAGGCCGGATCTTCGGGGACAGGCTCGATTAATACTTCCGGTCGTACTGCTTCGGCGACCTTACGTTTCACATCTTCCAAACGTTTTCGCCGGGCATTGCCATCACCAATTGGTAATACCGGCGCAGCTGCTAAAATTGTGGTTGATTGGTGCGGCAGTGTGTTCTGCATATCGGACTGACTATCAATTGAAAAGCCGTTCAGGCATTCTTCCGATTGAATATGTCCATCTGTGGTATCAACAGTCTGGATGTCCCGGCGTACATCTTCATTTTCAGCTATATTGTCTTTTCTCAAATTAATATCTGGAAATTGAACGATATTTCCGGTAGCAGTCTCATGTGAATCGGGGAGGTTCATGTGAATTTCTTTATGGTTTTCTGGACTGACCTCTGGTTGAGCATACTCATCATTCGCCTGAGTGACGGAATCAGTCACAGATGAAGCAGGTTCCGAAGCGTTCACTGATTCGTGGCTTGAAACATCGGCAGGCACAGATATGCTACTTTCGGAAATCGACAGTTCGATAGGAAGGTTCTTGCTCTCATCCTGCGCTTCCGGTGTGGCATCAGAGGCAGCTATCATAGTCGGGCGGAGCCGCGGTTTGAGTTTTGGTACATTGGTATCAAAGGCTTTTCTCATACGGCACCTCCAACAGCGCTTGCTTGTTCTGCGAATCCGGCGCGGATCCGCTCCATAACCTCAAGCTGCATAGTTTCGATATCGCAGGCTCCTTTTGAAGTAGGATCAAAAGCAAAGATTGGATATCCTTCACTTGACGCTTGCGCAAATTTGGTGCATTGGCGCACGACTGTGTTCAACAGGTAATCTGCGTAATGTGTCTTGAGTGCATCGAGTGCTTCACGGGCAATCTTGAAGGTCTGGTTATAGGAATTTACAACGATAAAGATATGTTCGAGTTGATGAGACAGGTCTTCCTCGAGTCCCTGAATACATTCAAAAAGCAGCTTGAGACCGTCATATGATAAAAAGTCGGCCAGAACCGGCACTATCAGATCTTCAGCTGCCATAAGTGCGTTAAGGTTGAGCAGGCCGAACGATGGTGATGCATCCATAATGATGAAATCGAATTTTCCTCTAATCTGTTCAAGGGCGTTGCGCAGCCGGAACTCCCGTCCAGAGAGTGGCATGAGCGCAAGATCTATGGTGCTCATGGAAAGATTCGATGGCACCAGTGAAAGCCCGGGCATACCGGTTTCGACAATGACCTCAGAAACAGGAACTTTACGAATCAAAACATCATGAAGCGTACGGGGGAAATCGGCTCCCTCCATACCCAGGCATTTGGTGGCATGCCCCTGACTGTCGAGGTCAAGCATCAGCACCCGGTATCCACGCTCTGCCAGACGAAATGCGTAGGATGTGGAAACACTTGTTTTTCCGGTGCCACCCTTGAAATTGAGAAAGAGCTGGATACGCGGTGGAAATGGTTCTGGCGTACGTGTTAGCTTCTCTCGCAATAAAACGAGATCGCTTATTGTATATGTATCTTTTTTACTTAGAATGTTCTCGATCTGTCTGATCGTGCAGCTTGCGACAGTTGAGAGTCGCTTAGGGCTGTAACGAATTTTATCCATGGTGATTCCTTTGACTAACGCTATGCCTCCACGGTGGCATTACTGGTGCATTTTGTTTTGACAGTATATCATTCATGTTTTGTTTCTAACTCATAAAGAAACGTGGACCGCGCTGTGAAATTATTCCCTGATTCACGAGCGTTGTCAATGAAGCTGAAACTGCTGCCAGTTCGGCATTGGTGAGAACTGACAGTTCCTCTGCGGTGCGGCCGCGCAAGGATGTCCGAATCTCGCCAATCAGCGAACCCTCCAGTACAGAATGTTTCTTCTCCTGGACTGGTATTTGTGAAACTGGTACGGAAGCATGATCGACAATAACTTTTTTATCCATTTCGATAATCTGTGGCTTTGGTGTGGGAGGATTACCAGGTACAATCTCCGGTTTCTGATGCACAGCTGATGGCTGATCGATTGTTGCTGATACTGGCGATACCTGGATAACCGCTTTACGTAAAGCCCCTTCCTCAAGCCTGGTTAATTTATCGGCTAATCGTCGGGCTGCCCGGCGACGCTCGGCAGGCAAGGCATTGGGATCAACCACTTCACCTGACCAGCTCTTTACGGCATCGGCGGCATATCGGCGAACCGCAGACTCCGGATGATCGAGTGCGTTTATCAATGCTGATTGGGCACGGATATCGGGTCTGCCGGAAAGCGCTCGCGCCGCCACACGAACTACACTGGGGTCTTGATCGGATAACATTGAGCTCAGAGCTTCGGTTGCGGTTGTACTATTTATAAAGCTTAGTAGAAGCGCAACACGACGGCGTACAAAAGAACTGGAATCATTTATAGCTCCCACCAGTGCAGGTTCTGCATGTTCTTTTGCAAGAGCAGAAGTGGCATCGAGTGCCGCTGCACGAACTTCAGGGTGCCGGTCGGCAATTTCTCGAACGGCAAGAGTTACTGCTGATGGCTCAGCGGTTGCCGCCAGTGCACGGAGCAGTGCCACTTTGGCTGCCGGATCGCTTTCACGGCCAAGAGCTGCGGTAATAAGTGGTGCCGCAAAGTGTGAACCCAGTGCGCGCAGACAATCTGCAGCTCGTTTGCGACGCTCCGGATCTGCAGTTTGGAGATCTTCCATAGAAGTTTCATAAAGGGAACGCTCGGCCTTGGTGGCAAATTGCTCTTTCATTCGGTCGGTATGATCTGTTACTATGCTCAGACGGCCTGCATTTTCGAAGCGGCTTGCGAGAATGGAAACTGTCGGAATTGTTTCAGATGGTTTGGGGTTGTTTTGTTCCTCAATAACGATTCCCGCTTTTTGAGCTGCAGATTTCCACAATTTGAGTTGCTCGATTTTTTCGCGTAACTCAGCGATAAAACCGGCTAATGCAGCCAGATCGGTTTGTTCTCCAGGACTTTGGGTGTTATTTTCGACAGTGGCACTGATAACCTGTGCCCGACCGACAAAACCTGCCATAAATAGTTCACGTTCAGCTTCAAGTAACCTTACTCGTTCTTCGAGTTCATCAACACGCAACTTCATAGTATTTATGGTGCTGCGTGCCTGAGCCAGAAGCATTTCCAGTTCTATTTCCCTGGCGCGTACTGTTGCTGCTGCTTCTTTTTCGCGAACCACTGAGGCACGTTCTGCTATCAGTTCAGCATTGAGCTGTGAGAGCCGGCACTCGAAAAAAACAATCTTTTCCAGTGCTCCGCGAAGCAACTCCTCAGGACCATTATTTGCGACGACACTATCTGCCACTTAACCTCCAGAAAATATTGAATAAAATAGATGCCATACGCCAGATATGCAAGAAGCGAACAAGATATAGTCGGTTCAACATTTATTTCTTCATTATTATAAGCTCAGATACGAGACTGTTTCAGATGAGACAATCTGTTACCGAGCTTTCTAACTTTGATGAGCATTTACAGAAAAATCTGAGTATTCCCAATTAGTTCTGATCAATGATTTACACTCTGGCTTTCAAAATTGCCAACCAACCTGTATGATCCTCCCCTGGTCATAAATGTTAATTGAACATTCAAAAAAAATGAGTTTTCCTGAAGATCTGAGTCTGTGGTTAGTGATGACAAAAGCCATCGGTTTTTTATATCAAATCATTACAAACCGATCTTTTCCATTGTATATTAACCTAAGGAATGAACGCCAATTTAAAGGTGTTTGGAAATGCTCAACTCTAAAACTGCTGATGACAGAAAAACAGGAAAAATTATGATAAATGTTTTTGACTACCTCGATTATCGAAAATTTCTCAAAGAATTTTACGAGGAAAAAAAAGCGCAAAAACCAACCTTTTCTCATCGATATATCGCCTCTGCCACAGGGATTGACTCTAGTACTTTTACCAAGGTTATTAATAAGCAGAGAAATCTCTCGTTGAATTTGGCTGCAAAGCTCATCCGGGTATTAAAATTCAAGAAGAAAGAAGCGGATTACTTTAATCTGCTTATTCTTTTCGACCAGTCGGATAATCACGAAGAAAAGAAAATGTATCTGGAACAGATCCTCTCTTTACGTTCGGTAGAAACCAAAACACTGGATGCACAAGAGTATGAATATTTTGAAAACTGGTATTTCATTGCTATCAGGGAGTTGTTGGGATTTTACCGGTTCAAAGATGACTTCAACACACTTGCTGCGATTTTAACTCCTCCGATATCTCCTAAGGAAGCGAAAAAGGCGATTACCAGGTTGGAGGCTCTGGGTTTGATACACAGAAATGATAAGGGGTATTATGAGCCTACTGAACGGCATGTGACTACTGGGGATAACTGGGCATCGGTAGCGATTACAAATTATCAATTGTCGACGTTGCGTCTGGCTGTTGAAGCTGTTACCAGATTCCCAAGAAGATCAATTGATTTCTCGACAATGACACTCAAGCTTTCTGAAGCTGGTCTGGAGCTTGTCCGGGAAAAAATGAAACAACTCAGAAAAGAACTTGCTGCATTGGAGGGGAGTGAACCCAATCCTACTTCAGTTTATCAGGTGAATTTGAATGCATTTCCTCTTACAAAAACCAACATCGGAGACAGGCTGTAATGAAGTTCTGGAAAATTTAACTATACACAGGTACATCTCTTTTACTACGATGCAGTATTCCGGCAGACCAGATGAGTTCTACTGAAACTACAAACGGGTCAATTACCGGTAAACTCGTTGATATTCATGGAAATCCAGAAACCGCAGCGGAGCTGAGGTTGTATGATATTTGGCATATCCCTTCTGATCTGAAATCACTCAAAAAAACAGCAATTGTATCAGGTGCAAAAGATACTGCAGTTCTGACAAATTCAGAAGGAGAATATACTTTCAATTGGCCTGGTATCGGTACTTATAATATCGTTGGCAGAAGCGAAGATGGAAAGACTGTTTTAATTTCGAGCATAGATATCCAGGATACATCAGGCGATTTTCACGAGTATAAAATAGGTACCGATACGGTTAGAGTTCCGGGTGGATTAAGGGGCTCTTTATACATAAAAGAAATAAATGGAAATGGTCAATCCCATGCTGCGGCTTATCTCCGGGGAACCGATTTCTTTACTGTATCCGACACCAACGGTCTGTTTTCAGTTACAGATGTCCCACAGGGCACATACACGCTTATTATTCATTCTTTTGTTGCAGGCTATCTTCAGAAAGAAATTGAGGTTGGCATAAAATCGGGGGAAATATCAAATCTCGATACGGTTTTTATTGATAAAGACACAAATTTAATTGTCAATACAGCCCCGGTTGTAAGTGGACTAAGGGATACTGTTATCAGTATCAATGATACCATAAACTTTCATGTAACCGCAACAGATTCCGACGGAATTATCAATAGATATTATTGGAATTTCAGAGATGCCGGTGTTTCGCTTTTTGATACAACAGATAATGAGAGGTGCGATCATGCGTTTCCATCATCCCCTGTAATCTGTACTGTTACAGTCTCGGTATCAGACAGCTTTGGATTAACCGGTTCACAATCGGTAACTGTTAAAGTTTTACTTGATCCGCCAATTGCCGATGCCGGTCATGATACTACTGTAATGGCAGGTACGCTGTATACGCTTCATGGAAGCGGAACCGATTCATTAGGTAGAATAGTGAAATACCGGTTTGATACCAATGAAGACGGACTTTATGAGGACAGCTCAAGCGTATCTGGAGTCAAACAATTTAAAGCTGCTGAGATACCCGGGACATACGTTATTATCATCCAGGTTGAAGACGATGATGCTAATACAGCAAACAGTATGATGCTGTTAGATGTTGTAAGCAAGGAATTGTGATCGATACACATCATTTACACCATAAAATGAAAGGTGGGTTATTATGACCCGTATTTTAAAGAAAATGACCTTTATATGTTGCATGGGTATTGCAGTATCGTTGCCGGCTGCTGAGGGACTGGATCTGTCAGATGCTGAGTGGATAACCATGGGGCAGGCGCGTGGAGTTGATAATTGTGTCACATCGTGTGCTTTTGACAAATCAGGAAATCTTCTTGTGGCTGGAAAATTCAGTAAGGCTGGAGGTGCTTTTACAAATGAAAATCTTGCCAGGTGGGATGGTTCTTCCTGGGGATTGTTAGGAGGAGGAATATCCTTTGCAGAAGTACTCGCTGTTGATATTTCTGGAAATATCATCGCCAGTGGCTTAATAATGGACTCTGATTCAACTGATCTGTACAAAATCGGTTTATGGGATGGCAAGTCATGGAAATCTCTTGGAAAAGGAATAAAAGCATACAGACAAAAAGGTGGCTCAAATTCTGTGAAATCGCTTGCTGTAGACAAAAGTGGAAACGTGTATGTGGGTGGTATGTTTGATTCTGCAGGAACTTTTAAGGCTTCAAACATCGCAAAATGGGATGGCGAGAAGTGGACTCCTCTTGGTAGTGGTCTAAATGATACAGTGACATCTATTGTGATTGATAACAAGGGAAATGTTTATGCTGGTGGTGCATTCACATCTGCGGGTGTGGTTGCTGCAGAGCATATTGCAAAATGGGACGGAAGTGCATGGACATCGCTTGGAAACGGATTTAATGATGCAGTTAATGCATTAACAATAGATTCTGATCAGATTCTCTATGCTGGTGGCAAGTTTACAAGCAGCGGCACCACCGTAGCAAAAAGAGTTGCTAAATGGAATGGTACTTCATGGGAAGCACTGGGTGAGGGTACAAACAATGAGGTTAAGTCAATTGCAGTTGATGCATCAGGGGATATTTTAGCTGGTGGGGCGTTTGATTCTGCCGGCACCAATCCCGCAACTCATATTGCCAGATGGAATGGAATAACATGGAGTTCTATTGGAAAAGGACTCGAAGGATGTGTGTTGACAATAGCTACAGATGATAAGGGAAGGCTTTTTGCCGGGGGGCGTTTCGATTCAAAAACCACAACAACTGATTATTTGGCACAATGGTCGGATTCGGCCTGGCACTCTGTGGGTAGTGGAAATGGCAACAATAATGGATGTTTTGAACATATACTATGGGATGATTCCGGTAATTGTTATGCAGCTGGGATTATCAGTGCTGGCATAGGAGGTGAAAATATCAAGGGGCTGGGGAAATGGGATGGTAAGGAATGGAAACCTCTGGGTGCACAACTGGATGGATCGGTTGTTAAAATTTTGATTAAAAATGATGGGAAGCTTATTGTTGCTGGTAAATTTATTATTCCAGGTGATACGACCGAAAGCAGTGTCGCAGAATGGGATGGTACTAATTGGAGTCCGGTAGGGCCTAAGCTTATCGGTTTAGTCGAAGATATGAAATTTGATAGAAAGGGAGTTCTTCATATCAGTGGGAACTTCAAACTTAAAGATAGTGTGTCGACATATGCACTCTATAAATTATTAGAGGATAAATGGACTAGAATAGGACCTGAAAATTACAGAATTGGTAAATTTGTTTTTGACCTGAAAAACAAACTATATGCAGCAATTTCATTAGGACTAGTCCCGGAATGTAACCTGGCCAGGTGGGATGATACTATATGGACTGCTTGTGGAGGTTTGACTGATAAATTCATATTTGATGTGGAAATTGATGCAGAAAATAAAATATATATCGCAGGACGGTTCCGTCGTGTGGGTGATCTTGAAGTTCACCACATTGCAAAGTGGGATGGGACAAAATGGAATAAAGTTGGAAGTGGAACAGATGCTGAAATAAAAGATCTGGTAATTGATAAAAATAACAACATTTATGCTGGTGGCATGTTCAAATTTGCAGGTGGTTTTGAAGCATCTAAAATTGCATGGTGGGATGGCACTGCATGGAGTCCCGTAGGTTCAAAAATATCCATAAACGGATACATAAAGACTCTTGATGTAAATGACAAATACGGAATGGCGGTAGGTGGCGATTTCGATATGGCTGGAGGGAATCATTCAGAAGATATCGCTTTTGTCCGATTACCAGAGAATAGCAGTAATCCGGTAATGATAAAAGATGTTTCAAATAGACGGTTAATATATTACAAAGAATCCGGGAGCATTATTTACAGCCTGGATTTTATGCAACATGTCAGCTTCCGGATTTGTTCGCTTGCTGGAAGGGAGGAGTATAGTTTCTCTAATGTGGCATCAGCAGGTGTACACGGCATAGGAATGGCAGAGATCAGATTATCTAAAGGTATTCATATAGCCAGACTTACCGTGGGCAAAAAATCGACTGAGATGCGGTTTGTAACTGTGAGATAAACAGGCAAATCATTCTCCCTGTAGGGGAAACATTCTTCTTGCAGTCAAGCTTTTTTGAGCCTGTTGTCGGGTGATATTGATGTACTCAGTAAAAATTGGAGAGGAACCTTTTGGAAATTACGCTGGTTTGCAGGGTAGGGGGGCCAACTCACACTGGGAGGTGTTTTTTGCCCCTGCAACTGACATTACTTTGTGTAATTCTTCCCGGCAATATCCAATCCAACAGATGTCTTCAGTGCCGCCTGCGGACACGAGGCTATACAATGCATACACATTATGCAATCACTTGACCTGACACGATCATCATTTTTAATGTATCTGGGAATGTCAATGCTCATCGGACATTTGGAAACGCATGTATTACAACCAGTACACTTTTTCCGGTCACCATCAATTCTTAGCAATGAAAACCTTCCAACTGTTTTATATAACACATTGATCGGGCAGACATATTTGCAGAATGCCCTGTTATCTTTCATTATCAGAGCCATAGTTATGCCGATCGCATAGTAAAGGACATTCCCGATAAGAAACCAGTACAACTCGGTTATGGTTCCCACCTGTGCAGCCGGGTTAGTATTTACAATGGTTTGTTTGAAACCAAAGAAGATAAGAGTTACCAAAATTAAAGAAAGTGCAAAATGGTAAAACCGCAAATGCGACAGTCTCCCTTTTTGCCATGTTACATTGGTTCTATAGGGAAGCAGATCCAAAATCATCGATGTCCAGCAGCCCCAACTGCACCAGTTTCGATTATTCAGCAGCGGTCCAACGACTTTTCCCATAGCAAAATGAACTGTCGCTCCGCTTATTGTTCCTGAAAATAGATAAAAAAAGAATCCCTCGATCTGAAGATTGGTACGTCCGAATATGCCAGCCATAAGCATGAGGGCGCTGCCAATCAGGAACATCGATGTTACCCGGACAATGGTCTTTCCTTTTCCCGGAAGTATTGCAAAAAGCAGCATAGAGATAAACTGTATAACAGCGAAAGAGATAAAAATGGGTACCGGTGATGGGGCTCTGAGAATAAATGTGAATACCAGAGATGCAATGGTAAACCATAACACCGTTATTAATGGAGCACTGATATATGCTCCGACAGCTGCCTTCTTTTTTGTTTCCATACATAATCCTTTTTGAAACTTATTGAGATTATAAATTACAAATAAATTTCAAGGCAATCTTCCGTAAAACATTCAAAATATTCCACTTTTCTGCTTTTGGCATTTTTTACAGAGGTGGATAGCGATGTCTCTGATGCTGTGATGCTTTATTTCAATGTCAAAATTACCTATTTTTACTGTATTTAGGTTTAAGTAACAGAGGTAGAATGGACCAGAGTGTATTGCAGCAGATCAGTAAACTGGTTGGGCCGATAACAGAATATCAGCTCAGGTATGTAGAATGCGCGGTATATGACAATATCGGCCTTTTTATCCCTTCAATAGGGCAATGTTGTTATGCAGTAACTCCTCAGCACACCCACCCGGCCTACTCTCTTATTATTGCCTTGGATCCAGACAGTTTAGTATCTCCTAAGGGTATCAACCCAGGACCAGATCAATACGGGTGTACTGCAATGTCTCCGGAAATACCACACCAGGAGGAGCAGTCCGATGATTTTATTCGTTATGTTGCAGTTCAGATACAGAAAAATTTTTTTGAGAAAATCTGGAAGAGCTACACCAGTAAACCCTGTGGTCCCTTTGTCTGGACTCCTTTTGTGGTTTCCCAATCAATCATGCACTCTGTTAAAGAATTTTTTGCAGAATTTAATGCACATCAGAGTGGTTACACTGAGGTCCTCAATGCTCTTAGTGTATTTATCACCCATACTCTTATAAGAGCCATGCTAAACCGAAGCGTATCTGTCGAAGGCTTTTCCCAGCGTCTTGAGATTCAAAACGCGGTAGAAATAATGCACGCGCATTTTGGAGAAAAACTCTCAGTTTCGCAACTTGCAAATAAAGTGTACTGCTCAGATTCTCATTTCAGCAGACTGTTTAAACAGGAAACTGGTATCAGCCCTGCTGAATACCTTTTTAAAATCCGCATAGATAAAGCAAAGAAATTTCTCACCACAACTTCAAAAAGCGTTACTGAGATCGCTATGAGCTGCGGTTTTACATCAACAGCTCACTTTTCCGGCTCCTTCAGAAAATTGGTTGGATTAAGTCCGCTTCAGTATCGGAAAAATGTATCGAAGTGAGTTTTCAACCTGATTTCTGCAATTAACTGTGGAAATCAGGTTTAAAGAATGATAGAAACATCGCAACTACTCAGCTCACTATGAACAAATATCAAATCGGAAAAGAATATATAATCAGAAATAAACAATCAGAGCTAATCAGATAGAATCAGATAGAAAAAATGAGACAGTGCAAATTCTTTTTCTTAATTCCTGGTTTTCGTTTAGAATTTTTTTCTGATTATTTCTGATTAGATATTTTAACTTGATTCGATTAATAGCTGAGTAGTAACCAAAAATCAATAATATGAAACCACACTTTTTTCGACAATTCCATTTTCGCATTGAATGTTAACAAGATAGATACCTCTTGCACTGATTTTTATCCTTGCGTTTCCAGCAACATTGTCTTTGTAAGAGACTAACCGTCCAGTAGAGGTAAAGACTGTTGCTTTATATCTTAGAGTTTTATAAGCAGGGATAATCTCAATATTACCCTTTGATATTTCTGTTCTGCTGGTAAAGCCTGGTTCCATATTTAACCAGGTAGCTGCAGATCGGGTTTCAGGTTCGGACATGATTTTGAGCATGCCTGTTCCATGTGAAGGAACTTTCATCGTATAGGAGCCGGTAATGGAGCCCAGATCCTTTTTAGCCCATAAATCTCTAACATAAACTGCTCCTGAAAGGCCGATATCTGAAAAATTGACTGTAATATTTGCTTCAGAACTGTTTCTGTTAAACAATGCAACAGCTTTTGCAGTACCGTTCTTTGAACCTAAAGGTTTGCACCAAATATCAAGTCCGTTTGATGATTTTATTTTAGTTCCCTGAATACCTGCAGAATCCTGATCAACAGCGATAACTTCTTTGTTAAGCAGAATATCTCTGGTAACCTGATTCATATTGCGGATATCATTTCCCAGGATAAGCGGTGCCGCCATGATACACCATAAACTCATATGTGAACGGTATTCATTATCGTTGGGCCCGCCATTTTTGTAATTTCCAATTTGAAGCATATCCGGATCATTCCAGGCTCCCGATTTTGCATAGGGAGCTCTTGGTTCATTTAAATCTACTATGTCAAGTATACCCCATGACCACTCGTTATTTTTTTCCCATATGTTTAGTATATCCGTTGTTGTACGCCATAAATTTCCGGTATTTGGCATCCATGACTGAAATTCCCAAGCGCAAATGCTATAGACAATATCTCTTCCGCATGTAGCCAGCGCATCACGCATTGTCTCATAATCTTTCTGCATTGTTGCACCGTTGGCTAAGCAATTGTCATACTTCAGGTAGTCAATACCCCATGAAGCAAAAGTCTTTGCGTCCTGTATCTCTCTGCCGATACTGCCGCTTTTTGTATCCAGCTCTTTGAAATTGTCGCGAAAATAACAAGTTTCAGTGCCACGATCGCCATAGATACCAAATTTCAGTTCTTTAGAATGAATATAATCGCCTAAGGCCTTCATACCACTGGGGAATCGTTCTGGGTCTGCTCTCAAATTGCCGTTACCATCACGTGATTTAGCCATCCAGTTGTCATCAAGGTTGAGGTAAACAAATCCCGCATCTTTAAGGCCGGAACTGACCATTGAATCAGCGACTTCCTTGATCTGTTTCTCATTGATATTTGGCCCGAAACAGTTCCAGCTGTTCCATCCCATTGGTGGTGTTTTGGCCAGACCGTTATTCAATGCATTTACCTGGTGAATAGTTCCAAGAAATAAAGCACTACTAATAGTCAAAAAAACATTATTAATTTTCATGATAGTAACCGATTCCTGATTCAGATTTAGTATAGAAGGTCGTGTAAATACGTTATTAAGTTAAAAAAATAGACGTTCGTAAAAGTGCAGCTAATGAAATGCCTGATAGAATCATATTATTAGCTGAGTGTATTTTAAAGGTAATGAAAACATGGTTGATATATAAACGTTATGGACATCATGATTTTTTTGTCGACAATAGGTCTTATATCCCTCCTTAATGGCATTTAGTTGATTGAAGAATTTACAACCTGATTTGCAGAGAAGTCTTTTTCCCTGTCCCTTCAATTAACCGCAAAATATATACACCTTGTGCCAGGTTGCCAGGCAAAACTGTTTCATATTTTCCCGCACTTCTGAAACCATCAATAAGCACATCTACCAGTTTCCCACGAAAGTCAACGAGATGAAGTTTCACTGAAGTGCCCGATACTATATTGATGCAAATACGATTATTGATAATAGACAATGGTGATTTTGACGCAACCGGAGATTTTGCAGAAAACCGTGCTGCTGTAACATCAAGAGAATCTTTAAGCACCATGAAATCAAAAAGAGAATACCCTTTTTCATTATTACCCCTTTCTGTTCCATACATTCTG
>DATAMG010000131.1:0-9808 GCA_036260705.1 Chitinispirillaceae bacterium
CATTTTTATAGATCCGGTATTTGCTGGTTCTGTTTCTGATTCCATAGCCACAGAAAAAGACATTAATCTCCCAACAGTTAAATCCAGAGTCAAAGATACTACAATAGCAACGGTTTTATATGATGGTAAACCGTTACCGGAAGCAATATGGAAAGTAACCCAAGCTAAATATGAACTCTCAAGATATTCCCCATGCCTAAATGCCGGCCACCCATCAAGCAGTTTTTTTGACACGGATGGCTCCAGAAATGATATGGGAATAGGTGGCGGTCCGGATTATACTTCCAAAAATGCGAAAACATCCAAGAGAAAATGATTCTACTTAGCATCTACAAAGGTTTCTTTAAAACACTGCATTGAAAAACCAACAGGACGCAAACGCTCGCCAATAAAATAGTCGTACATTACACACCATACCAAAAAAGTTCGATTGACAGGATTTGAAGGCATATTGATTTTGACTAATGAGGTTCGTGACATTTCGTATTTTATTTTAAAGCAATTACGATCCGATGCATTCAATTTATTATTATCCTGCATAAACCACTCACAGGTATGGTTTTCAAGATCACGAAAACCAGACATGCTGAAAGCTGAATCCTGAGGGTCCTTTCTCACTACTTCAAGAAAATAACTGCATCCTTTTTCATAAGGTATTGAATCTACCATTGCCAAATCATATATAGCATCTATAATATCTTTGCCCGATTCAAATGATTCTTTATCCCCCTTAACCCGATATAGATACATCTTTTCGATTTTCTGGTTCATATTTACCGGAATATAAGAACCAAGATAGCGAAGCTTTGCATTATAACGAACAGTCAGACTTGATTCCATTTCATATTTTCCGTTAATAACCGCATGGATCTTGAGATAGACTGAAAAGATCTGAAGAATGTAGGGTAAAACAGTTTTGAAATCAGCATTACTATCCCCTGCTAAAAATCGAAATAGCGAATCTGCATTCTGTGCACGGGAAGGACCAGAAGAAAGCAGATCGAGAAAATCCAGTACATCACCTGGCTTTCTCTGTATCAATGCGGTAGAAAAAGTACTGCTGATGTATTCAGGTACAAGGGCACCGAAACTTTGAATCTTTGTAAATTCATTTCTGATAAATGAATCTGGTATAACAAGCCTGAAAATGATAGAATCAGTATTAGTCCCGGTATACTCTTCATAAGTGCCAGGCACTATAATTTTCTGCAACTGGATAGTATCTGAAGAATTACTATTGTACAGATATGACCAGGTAATGGCTTTAACAGGTTCACCTCCGAAATAGGTTTTAACTGTCATAGTATCCCGCGGGGCTCCCTCCGGCATTCCATTATTATCGAAGATGACTGCAATTGGCCGTACTTTATTCCCATCAACAGATTCATAACTAGTCGGAAATTCGTAGCCACAATGTAAAAGAAAAGCCATCAACACAATAAAACGATACATCTGCATCTCCTGACTGCTACACATTTACTATTTCAGTATTCTGCCTTGACTCCTATAGATGGTATAACAGGAATATATAGAGTGGTTTTCTCTGTATAGTCGAAGTTGTATACAGTCATTTCAGGGCTTTTATACATAAACCATAATGCATTCTGGAGATCCATATAAGCAGAGAGTTTCCATTTATCAAAAAGAAACATCTTTTCAACTCTTAAATCGGTCTGAAAGAACGGTTCATTACGTTTACTGTTTTCTTTTCCCTTGACCGGCTGATAGTAACGATTGGTCGCGTCATAAACGCTATTTATGATAGGTGTATAAGGATTACCAGACACCAGTCGAATTCTGGTACCAACCTGCCACTTTTTTGGAAAGCGATAATGAAGAACACACTGCAGATTATGAGTCTGATCATTGTCGTAAGGAATAAATTTATTATCTTTTTTTCTGAAGCGTTCACTTTTAGACAAGGAGTAAGAAATCCAGCCAAACAGTCTTTTATTTAAATCTTGTCGTAAGAAAAATTCAATTCCATACATTCGCCCCTGCCCGCCACCACTAAACAAAGTATCTGTAGAATTCAACCATATCCAGTCATCAAGCCCAGTAAGAACCGGAAGATCCCATTGACGATTGTGGTAAGCTTGAACATCTGCAGAAACAGTCTCATTTATCTGACATCTATAGCCTAGCATAAACTGTCTGGCTTTTGTTGCAGGAAAAGAAGCATTACCAAATGTTTTGTCGGTAGCTATACCCAGTGGCTGAGGCGTCTGATTGTAGGACCCGATTGCAGCTGTTAAGGTATGTTTATTATTTATTTGATATTTTGCAGAGAACCTCAATGAAGGCTCACCATCCAGTCCGATTTTATTGTTGAAACGGTAATTCCAGAATTCAGGTAAAAGGCTTCCATGATATTTGAGCTCAGGATAATAATCAAACCGCCACCCTGAAGAAACAGTAACCGAAGGAACAGGAGAAAATTCGGCTTGAAAAAAAGGACTGATAATACCGGAGTTCATTTTAATTGTATCCCGATAAAAAGTCTTATCCGGTTTTGGAAATATGGTGGTCTGCCAGTGATTTTTCATCCAGAAGTCTAATCCACCATTTATTCTGATTTTATCAGTGATTTTAATGGATAGTTCATCTCTCATCAGAAATTCCCAGTATCTATAGTCCCATTTTACAATCCCAAAGAGTAAACCATTTCCCAACCCCTGAATAAGAGCAGTTCTGAAGCTGTTTTTCACGTTTTTTTTAATTGAAATATCATAAGCAGACATAACCATATTAAATGCATTCATATCACGAACCCGATCGATGAAAGCATCAACTTCAGCACTGCCCCCATCCAGAGATGGCACAACAAGTTCAAGAGCATCTTTTGACCCGAACAGAGTGAGAATAATTTTCTGAGATGGTGAAATGTCAACGTCAGCTCTTGCCAGGTAATCATAATAGTAAGGAGCGATCATCATGGGAGAATTCAGAATATTGGATTTTTTTGCCGCAAGACCTATTAGATCACCCAGATAGCTCCTTCTGACAGTTGCAATTAAGCCGGTACGACTGTTAACCGGTCCTTCTGCAAACAGTGTGAAATCCATTAGATTGACATCAGCAAATCCTTTAACCCGCTCTCTTTCTGCATCACGGCTATTGATGGAAATCACACCAGCTATGGAATTTCCAAACCTTGCCCCAAATCCTCCCGGATAAAGATCAACAGAACTCAAAGCCTCAGAATTATACACCGATTTTATTCCACCAAAATGGTACAGCTGTGGAATAGGAATACCATCCAAAAAAAATCTGGAATCCCAGGTAGGCGCCCCTCTAATTCCGATTGCACCTAACCCAAAAGAGGCCCTTGCCACACCAGGGAAGGCCTGCACCACTTTAATTGCATCTCCGGAAAATCCGGCAACTTTATTTATTTCATCTGCTGATATTGACCTTTTTGAAATTTCCCTGTCCTCTTTCCTTCCGTAAACCACAATTTCATTTTGATCAAAAGACTGCTTATCGACTCTTAGAACCACCTCTTTTTGCTGATTACCACTTATAAAAAGATTAGTTTGAAATTCTTCATACCCTGAACCAATGACTTTAATGCAGGCAAGACCCGCCGGAAGAGATTTGAAGTAGAAATGCCCTGAGGAATCGGTCCATGTTGAAAGTGTACCATCGAGAAATTCCTGACCGGAAAATGTACCGATATACTGAAGGTACAATGAAAAAGGCAGTGTAACAGAAGTGTCTGAAAGAGTATCAGTAAAACTGACAATCACCTGAGCATCTGCCACGGGATGTCTGGACCCACGCTCAAATACAATGCCTTTTAAATTGACATCAGGTTTAATATCGACAGCCAGATCAGCTAAGGTTACGATATGTTCATAGGAAATAATTACCGGTACCGGTTTATCATCAACTATTGCCGGAGTGAAGATGTAAGAATACAGTGCTTTAACTATTTGAGAATCCAGATCCGGATGAAGTCCACTGATAACACTTACCGATTCAACAGTACCGGATTCATCAAGAAGAATCTGCAAGGAAACAGTGCCAGTAATTCCCAGTTTTTTGACGGAGAGAGGATAGTTTATCTTTACCGATTTAATCAGAACCGGTTCCTGCTGAATAAGCGTTAAGCTATCAGTAAACGCTCCAGCTGTGGCGAATAAAAATAGAAAGAGCAAAACAAATTTGTGCATAATTGCTTCCAGCGCAACACATTAGAAGGGATAGGGAAAAGACAGCTGAAGTAGATTAAAGCAAGGAGCGTGCGCGATTTGTTTCAGCGCCTGTGTAGAATAGTAAAGCGATTAAAAAAAGATTATTTCACCGGTTAATCTGGATTTTAACGGAGAATGCAAAAACAGAAATGGGAACTTGATTAAAAAACTGTTACTAACCCTGAAGCAATTCATAACGGAACTTAATTAGCTGCCAGGAAGCTCTTGGAACATTACCCTCAAGTGCAGGTTCGAATTCAAGTTTTAAACAAGCCTCATAAACTTTCTGCTTTGAGCCATAGCCAAGATCATCAAGAACTATCGCCTGTTTTACTTTACCATCGATATCGATCAGTATTTTGACACGCACAACTCCCTCGATATGATGTTCGATCATCTCTTTTGTGTATTCAGGCTTTACCTGAAATTTAAGTTTGGGAAGAGTAGTGACAGTTGCAATGGAAGCAACCTGACCTTTCAACTCCTCCCGGGTAACTTTAAATGTGTCAATTTCAGTATTGAGTGTGTTTCCCTGCTTTCCAATAATTGCACTCGACGCATCACCGGAAGTGCCAATTCCAGATGAATAGACTTTTTTAAGCCCATAAACACGACGAACCGGTTTTTTAGGAGCTTGTTCAGGTTCAGGTTCGATCTGTTCGGGTGGTTTCTGCAGCTTTTCCTGCGGCTTCACTTTCGTGAGGTCAACCGGTTCTTTTTTTTCTATGGTATCCGGTTTTTTAACAGGCCTGGGTTTTTCTTTTTCTATTTTTACTAGTGGTTTCTTCTGTTCAAAAACAAACCTTGTCTGAATTCTATCTATCTTTTGTTGCAGAGTCTCAGGCGGAGGATTTTTACTTTTCAACAATACTGCAATAGCAAAAAAAACGATCAAAGTGCAGATTACAATCACAGAAAACCGGTTCTGCTCGGGTCGTTTATTCTGAAGATCGGCTCTGGCATAAAATTGAATCAACCATTCCTGTGAATCCCTGTTCACTGTTCCTCCTGTATCACCAAAACCGAAAAATCAACAAATCCTGCTTTTGAGCAACTGAACATCACTTTTTTAACAATCGAGAATTCGACCTCCCGGTCACATTGTATTAGTAATGATTGAGCCCTTGTACTCTGGTTTCTGGAACGAACAGCTTTCAGCCAATCGAAAAGTGGTATAATAAGTAATGAATCACTATTAATCAGCTTATCCATTGTTATAATTGTATGCCCTTCAGAGATAATGGCGCTCCTGGTAATTTCAATGGAGCTTTGAGTTTGCGTTTTTTTTTCGGATGAGGAAACCGGAAGAACCAGATCTTCTGAAGGCGTTATTATATTGCCATCCTCAGAAAAACTTTTAATCAGAAAAACCAGGAGGATAGTCATTACATCGACAAGTGAAGTCAATTGAGGACGGAAAGTAGTTTCAATTGCAGAATCAAAACGGCTCTTGAGAATACTCATAAATCAGCCTCAGTATCTTCAGCAGCACTGGACAATCCTATTTTTTCAAACCCTGCAGACCGGCAAATGTCCATAACCCTGACCACATATTTAAAGGAAATTTTATCTGTTGAAGCGATTATAATTTCTTCGTGGTAATCCAATTGAAGCAGTCGTGTTTTTAACCTTAGTGCAAGAGTATCAAAGGGAAATTCGATTCCATTTACCGGCAAAGAATCAAGAAGATTTTCCCCCATAACAATTCCTATATAATCAGCACCCAGTCGCACAGTCAAGCGCGGGTGAGGCTTCTCAGTTTGATTAGCCATTGCAGAGCTTACATTTGGTGGCAAAGAAAACTCAATTATAGACAAGTGCGTAAAAACAGCCATGGATACAAGAAATGGTATCAGAATCACAAACATATTCATCACTGGGGTAACATCCAAATCTGCCGCATCAGCGGCTTCAGATGGCGTACGGCGGGTAATAAATGAGAGCTTCATCAGGCTTTTTTCTTCTTTAGATAATTAAGGAATTTGACCGTTGCCTCATCAAGATCTTTTACCAGCTGATTCTGTTTGTTGTAAAGAAATGTATAGACAACCATGCAGGGTATTGCAACTATAAGGCCGAAAGCGGTTGTAAGCATGGCTTGTGAAATACCAGAAGCGAGCATACTGGCCTTTTTTGCAGCTTCGATATTTGCTAAAGAGGAAAATGAGAGCTGTAGTCCGGTAATTGTTCCAAGTAAACCAAGAAGTGTAGCAATATTGGCAAATAGTGTAAGATAATTTAGCCGCTGAGAAAGACGGGGGACTTGTTGTATTGCAGTTTCTTCAATCCCCTCCTGAATTTCATCTATGTCCATTTTTGCTTCATAACGTTCCAGTGCTGTTCTTAAAAGCACTGTCTGTGGATCTTTGCCTTTGCTGAGGATTTTGCGTGCCTGATCGGTTTTCTGCTCATTAAGCGAAGAAGCCAGTTGAGAAACAACCAGAGATCCTTTTTTATTACAGATGAAATAATAAAAAATCAATCTTTCAATAGTTACTGCTATTGCCAAGGCTAGGACCGCTAAAATAACAGCCATAAATGGTCCACCATCGTAATACCACCGGGCCAAACTTTCTACCATTAAATCCTCCCCGAATTTGGATAGTATTAAACATCCAGAGCAAAAAAATCTCCACTCCATTAAATTTGCAAATAAAAGATTTTTTAAACAATTTTAAGAAGCGGAAATAGTAAACAACTTTTGAAAATAATTTTTAATGGTCATCAAATCAATTCATTACCGGTAAAATGCTAAAGTTCTGTGACAATTCAGGCACATTATAGGATTCTTGAGTAAGGAAACAAACCTATGAATTCTTGCATTAATCATTCCAATATTCTATAATTCTTAGACTCAAATGAAGCTGCATACCAAACAATAACAGTCTAATCCAAAAGGAAGCCAGAGAATGCCCGCAAAAAAAACGGTTGTCTTTTTATACATTTTTTCATTAATCTCAATGATATTTGCACAAGACAGTGATCAGGATGTACTCTTCCCCACTCCTGAAATACTTAAGGGAAATGTGGCATTCTGGAAAAAGATCTATTCTGAGATATCTTTATCTGAAGGTCTCATTCATGATCGTGAATACCCAATAATTATTTACGAAAAGGTCAAAGGGGATGCCTCGTCTGCGGCAGTTAAAAACCGCAAAGAAAAAATAGTGGCATCTCTGAACATTATGGCCACTCAACCCCAATCAGTCTGGACTGAACGAGAAAAACAGTTATATGAGCTTTTCAGATTGAATGCAGATACATCATTGATCGCCGGAGCTGCAGAAAGAGTACGTTTCCAGCAGGGTCAAACAGAGCGGTTCCAGGAAGGACTTAGAAGATCAGGCCTGTACCTGGATACAATCCGGGCAATTTTTAAAAGATACGGAATACCGGAAAGACTGGCCTACCTTCCTCATGTTGAATCATCATTTAACACTGAAGCGTATTCAAAGGTTGGCGCAGCTGGTTTATGGCAGTTCATGAGAGGAACCGGCAAACTTTACGGGATGAGAATAGATTATACTATCGATGAACGAAGAGATCCGGTACTTGCAACCATCGCAGCGGCCAAATACCTCTCTTCGAGTTACCAGGAGCTCAAATCCTGGCCACTGGCCATTACCTCCTATAACCACGGAGTTTATGGAATGAAACGGGCTGTAGCACAAACCGGTTCCCGTGACCTTGGTTTTATTATCCAGAATTACTCCAGCCGATCCTTTAAGTTTGCATCAAGTAATTTTTACGGCTGCTTTCTGGCAGCAAGTGACCTGGCCCATAATTATCAGAGTCATTTTCCTGATATCAGGTTGAAAAGTCCGGTAAAATACACCGATTTTACACTTTCTCACTTTATTCATCCGGAAATTCTGTGCAGGTATGTAAACGTTTCGCAAGAAACGTTTTCAGCACTTAATCCGGCAATCCGTCCAGTTGTTTTCAAGCAGAAAAAAATGTTGCCCAAAGGATTTGTGGTGCATTTACCATCTGAAATTTCTTCAGAAACCGCTTATGCAATGTTAAACAAAATTCCTGATTCTCTTAAATCTGCAGAACCGGAACGTCCACAATATTATAGGGTAAATAAAGGAGACAATCTTTACACAATCGCCTCACGCCTGGGAGTCCCGATAAATGAACTCCTGACTGAAAATAACATTACAAAGAGTAACAAGATCCATGCAGGCCAGGTATTAAGAATTCCAGGGAAAGCCGAAAGTAAACCAGTACCTGAGGTTGCAATAAATAATCCCCTGAAAACCGAAAAAAAGGTTGTTGCAGCTGATTCTGTTCAAACAGAGGCCATTGTGGAAATTGCACAAGCCGAAGCACGCTCAATATTACCACCGGAAGAGAAAGTTGAAACCAAAGATATCCCTGTAGTTATCCCCAAACCGGCAGTCCCAAAAACAGTGGTTAAATCAGCTGTTGCAACAGTAAAAGAGACTAAACCTGTTGTATCATCAGTCGAAGAGATAAGCGATTCCTTAAAAGCAGTTGCATTGACACCAGCAATAGACAACGCTGATGCCGGTCCGGCGCAAAAGCCTTCGCTTTCATCCGATTTTGATGTCAGCCTGTATAACCTGGATGTTATGCTTTCACCCGTTGGAAACAGCGCAGAATTATATGTGTCTATAGATGAAACCGTAGGTCATTATGCTGACTGGCTTAAAATCCCAACATGGAGAATCAGAAAACTAAATGACATGCGTGGCTCAGACATTCGTATAAGTAGTAAAATCCGCATCCCCATCGATGGCCCGGATGCTCTGGAGAATTTTGCCGCAGCACGTCTGGAATATCATATGGCAATCGAAGAGGATTTCTATACACAATATATGGTAAATGATGTTAAACCATTGGTGATAAAAAAGAGGACAGACCCTCTGGGATTTGTGTAATGAAGGAGAAAATCCACTTCCACTATGGCTTTTCAAAAAATATAACAAGCAACTTGATTTGAGCAAACTTATGCCGGGAACAACGGTATGGATTCCGGTTATTGGTGAAAGCGACGGACAACGTTCCACTAAGCTTACAAAGAATCCGGAACGTTTATTAAAAATAAATATCCCATCAAAAAACAAGTCCCAGCTTCTGAAATTTGTCCCCTGATCAACAAGAGAAATCTTAGCCATAACCCGTTAAAAAAGGGCTATGGCATTCCCTTTGCTGTGTCACAGATACACCTTTTATTTACCAGATTAAAAATCACATCGCATGTTTTGCTTTATCCGGAAAGCATCTTTCCTGCACACATTCAGAAACACAGAAACCATAACAGGGAAAAAATGAGTAAAATTGTTAAAAAATGGTTAGGACAACCCTATCCTCTGGGAGCAACCTGGGATGGGGTCGGAGTCAATTTTGCCCTCTTTTCAGAATTTGCGGAATTTGCAGATTTATGCTTATTTGACAGTTCAGGAAAACAAACTGAATGTATCAACATGAGCGAGTACAATGACCAGGTTTTTCATATTTATCTTCCGGATATAAGACCTGGTCAGCTTTATGGTTTTAGAGTAGCCGGCCCATATGAGCCCCAGTAGTTGCGCAGTTCTTTTTCAGCCAAAAATCTGTCATGGATAAAGTGATGAACCGGCATT
>DATAMG010000133.1:0-20327 GCA_036260705.1 Chitinispirillaceae bacterium
ACAGGGACTGGATGTGCAGATAGGGGGGGGGCTGAGAGCTGGAACAGAACTCAAAGCTCACTTTAGTGATCAGGGCTCCACCCTTGATGGGGCTACCCGTGAAATCAGTGAATTCGATATGATTTATTTTTCTCAATGAAAAAACAGTAAAGAGATTGCCACTGAGATCTTTGTACTGCTTTGGGATCCATTCTATTTCCTGGCGGTAAGACAGATCGGCATAACTGACTGATTTTTGTGAAAAAGGATTCCGTATCGCTTCCAAAGAAAGCCAGCCTGGCATCCATGCCTTGAAACCCGGTGTTCTTGAATCTACATGCTCATCAAACAGAAGCGTCCCCTGCCAGCTTAGATCATTGAGGATTCCCTGTATTTTCTTAACCGGAGTATAAGCCCAGCTTAGATCCAGCTTTTTTTTCCTAACCAACCCACCACTGGAATCATATACTTCTCTCTGTTGCATCAGATAATCCCCAAAGGGATTTGGTACATACTCTTTGAGCGAATCATTGTAGATGTGAGTACCTTGTCCTTTAATGGTAAGCACAGGCACCTGTATAACAGAAGACATTTTTTCTGAACTTAAACGATAATGCTGATTTGAACTGAGACCGGAATTTTCCGAACCCATTTCACTGTTCACATCGATAAGAAACGTTGTTGAAGAGGAGCGTTTTTTTTGGTTCTGAACTTTGGCCCTGGTTAGATAAAAGCTGCTCATTCCATTGACTTTCCACCATGACAGTAATTGATTATTGATAGACTGTTCCCAGTTAAAAGTCCATCCGGTATCGATAGCATCATACAGAGTGTTCATGCCAGTCCGGAATTGTCTGAAATCAAATATCTGCTGCAGATGCCATGGCAAATAATTATACTGCAGCAATCCAGCAACGGTTCCGGTCCCCAGTTTTGATGAATCAGTGCGCCATTCATCTTTGTAAGAAATTTCCACATTGTGTTTTTCCATTTGATAGGCAATCCTGGCAGTTCCTTTTCGATCATTTCCCCTTCGTTTTTTTTCATGGTGACGAAAAAATGCCCCGTTATAATCGAGTAGTAATTTTCTGAAAGGCTGAATTCTTGAGTACCAGGTAAATTTATCAGTAGTTAAATCGGAAGCTATCCGGTTCTGTCCATAACCGAATTCAGTTGACAACATTTTAAATGGAGTCAGCCCAAAAGAACTCTGCCAGAACTGGCGCTGAGTCTTGACTACAGATTCACTGTAAGTACTGTCATTCCATAATTTGTATCGGTCATAAGCATCAAATAAATCGACCTCAAACTGTTGTGATGAAAAATTATAATCAGCTGAAAGCCACACGGACCTTTTATCATAACTCTTCTCACCGGCAAACATTGTGCTTTTTATAGCCGAACCCTGATTATTACGGTCATCTATTGAAGAGAAGAGATTTTTATCGAGGTCCTGACCCGCCACGTTTATTTTAAGCTTAAGCATTTTCAGACGCAAATCGCCTGCAACTTCACCTGCAGTAAGGCGCTTAGGAGTTGAGAGCGGAGTCAGAGACATATAGTCGCCTGAGTTTTCACCAATATATTTGAAAACCTCATATTCTGTAATTGAAGCATCCCTGATATATGATCCACAGTTTTTTCCCACATAAGTGAAATAAACCCTGAACCGGCCATCTCTATCCTCAGGTAAAGCAGGATCAAACGGTTTATAACGGAATATTGTTTTGCCAAGTGAATCAATTTTTTGATATAATGGTTCATATCGGGAGACTTCTGGTACGTCATTTTCATGTACAGCCCGGCAATTGTACCCAAAAACCGCTTTATCACCAGCTTTACGGAGTTCTGCAAGATCAGAGCTATCAAAGGTTATATCTATGAGGCGACTTTTGTTGTCGGCCTCAGACCACAAAACGCCCTTAATAGAAAATACTGAGTCACGGGTGGAAAATCCTGCATTGGTACCCACCATTGTCCTCTGATAATCAAAAAGTTTATACTCATAATCGGCAATTATCAGATCATCATCTCTTATGAGAATTCTCGGATTGAATGTTACAGACCCCAGATCATAATCTATGGTAAAATCTTTATCTTCGCCTTCCGAAAGACTTTTTCCGTTTACTTTTATATTTACAGTACCGGCAATGGGAGTGATTATCCCCTGTTCACCATTTCCAGAAAAGCTGTAAGGACCCTGCAACCCGTTTTTACCATGCCAGGTTTGTTTAGTGAATTTTCCTCCGGAAAGAGCTCCAAAAGCACTTATGGAAAAAGGGCCCGGATGGAATGCTATTGATAATCCTTTAATTTTTTTTTGACCGGATAGAATGCCCTCAAATGGCCATTTCAAATATTGATCACCTGCAAGGACATCAAATTTGGGATCGGAAAGAGAGACATAAATCATATCGAATTCACTGATTTCACGGGTAGCCCCATCAAGGGTGGAGCCCTGATCACTAAAATGAGCTTTGAGTTCTGTTCCAGCTCTCAGCTCCCCACCTATCTGCACATCCAGTCCCTGTTCCAAACTTATCTGACCCAGATTCCCAGCAGCAACTGAAATGCTTTTATAACCAGATACACTTAAATTTTCGCTCTGGTTTAAAATGGATACTGATCTTTTCTTCTCGATTTCAGTACTTAAAGTATCCCTGATCTTAAGGCGAACTTTAGGGTAAAGGGAATAAATCTTTGGCAGACCATAATATCTTGTGCGATATTGCACTTTCATTGTTTTTCCGCTATCGATCTGCTCAGAAAAAAGAATACCATTATTATCAGCTATATAGATCCAGGGTGGAACAGAGGAACTGTCCACAAATTTAACAGTTATGCTGCTGCTATCTACAAAAGATAATCCGAGAATATAGGGACCAGGCCCTCCATCACCCAAAATCGTAGTATTGATGGTCTGGGCCTGAAGAGAAAAAAAACAGGAAAAGATTAACAGAAAAATGCAATAACGAATCAAAAAGATCCTCTATCTTGAAATTCCAGAATTTTTAAGGAAATATAGCTTCTGGTGTCTGAAACCTGAAAACCACAATAACACAATAAATTGATGTGCCATTCAGACAAGCAAACTACCCTCAGAAAAGCACTAATTTCCAAACTGCTTCAAAAACTCTATAGTTTTTTCAGCTTCGTTTTTGTTAAGTAGGAATAGTGATTGCTCACACTATAGAGAAAAAGGGAGTGTTCCTGTTTGGCTGAATTAATTATTATATTAATTTTTATCCTTTTAAACGGCTTCTTTGCAATGTCCGAGATCGCAGTTATTTCGGCACGAAAGCCAGTTCTAGCTCAGAAAGCCAAACTGGGAGTAAGAGGGGCAAAGACTGCTTTGGAGCTGTCAGATTCCCCAAACCGGTTTCTTTCTACTATTCAGATCGGAATCACCACTGTTGGCATTCTGATGGGTGCATTGGGAGAAGCTACAACAGCAAATGCCCTCAAGCTGCAATTAATAAAGATCGATTTTCTGGCCCCATATGCCCAAACCCTATCCCTGGTAATAGTAGTAATACTTTTCAGTTATTTGACCCTGATTATCGGAGAACTTGTTCCCAAAAGACTGGCTCTGAGTAATCCTGATGATATTTCCATATTTATTTCACGTCCCATGATACTGCTTTCTATAATAGCCACTCCTCTTATAAAAGCACTCAGTATTTCTACTGATGTGGTTCTTTTTTTCCTCGGGAAAAAATCTCAGGTCATCCCCTCTATTACCGAGGAGGAGATTTCAAATGCCATTGAGCTGGGGACAAAAGCAGGACTGGTCGAACCAGATGAGCAAAGAATGATTAAAAGGGTATTCGAGTTTGGTGATCGTCAAGCGCATTCAATTATGACACCTCGTACCGAGGCTGTCTGGCTGGATATTGCAAAGAGTTTTGATGAAAACCTCAAGACAATTCTGGAATATCCATATTCCCGTTATCCGGTGATCAGTGAAGAACCCGATAATATTATAGGAACGGTCAGTGCCATAGATATTTTGCAATCAACAACTAATAACCAAAAAGACACCTCTGTTAAACGACATATTCAACCGGCACTCTTTATAGCTGAACATATGACCATTCTAAAAGTCCTTGATGCGTTCAGACAACACACACCCCACTTTGCAATAGTTATTGATGAATATGGTGGTTTTTCCGGTATCATTACCCCTTACGATATTCTTCAGGCCGTAGTAGGCGAGCTACCGGTAATGCCTGAGATCAGTGTCCCGGCAATACAAAAGGAAATCGATGGATTCTGGAATGTAGATGGTACTTTACCTGTTCAGGAGTTCAAAGTTTATTTTAATATCGATGAAATGCCTGATGAGCAGCGTTATGGAACAATTTCCGGCTTTGTCATGATGATGTTGGGACATGTCCCTAAAACAGGAGATTTCTTTTACTGGAATGGGTATGAATTCAAGGTAACCGAAATGAAAAACCACCGTGTAAATAAACTTCAGGTGCATTCCAGTGCACAAAGGTAATTAGTTACTATTTTAAAAAATTAAATCAGAAAAGCTCCGCATCAGCAGCCTTTCAGCTAAATTCAAATTCCGTTCACTTTGAAAGCGTACAGACCATTTTGAACAGACACTGATTATTACCTGCCTCTATCTTGTCTCCATATCAGCCTGGATTCCAAGCTCCTTCAACTTTCTTGACAAATTCGATTGAGCAAGACCTATTGTACGAGCTGTTGCGGTGATATTACCATGGTGTGCTTCCAGTGCATTTTTAAGGAACAGCTTTTCAAATTCAATCTTGGCCTGACGAAAATCTGAGATCTGTCTGATTGAACTTAACAATGGTTGGTCTGTTTCAATACTGCCACTGCCAGAATATTGCAGGTCAATATCCGAAATGTCAATTTCAGTGGAATCGGTGTATACAGCAAGCCTGGCGATAAGATGCTTAAGCTCTCTTACGTTCCCAGGATAATTGAGCTCAGTAAATCTTGACAGCGCTGAATCGGTAAAGGTCTTGTTGATACCTAATTCTGTACAGATATTTTTCAGAAAATGTCGTGCAAGAGGAATAATATCTTCTATTCTTTGCTTGAGTCCAGGCACATTAAGCACAAAAGCACTTATCCGATACCACAGATCATGACGGAAAAGTCCTTGCCTAACTAATGACTCCAAATCTTTATGGGTGGCACATACCAGTCGAACATCCACCTTTATAGTAGAAGTCGCTCCCAGCCGCATTAATTCTCCTGTTTCAATAACTCTGAGAACCTTAGCCTGAACCTGAAGGTCCATATCCCCTATTTCATCCAGAAACAGAGTGCCACCATTAGCCTGTTCCAGACATCCAGATCGTTTTTTTTCGGCACCAGTAAATGCCCCCCGCTCATGTCCGAATAATTCATCTTCAGCAAGGGTAACTGGCATAGATGCTGCATTAGTCACTACGAATGGTCCCTGAGCTCTTATACCCTCAAAATGCAGATATCTAGCCAACAGATCCTTTCCAGAACCAGATGGACCGGTTATAACAACCGGTTCCTTTACATTGGCCAAGCGGCAGGCCCGGTCATAGAGCTGTTTCATATTTTGTGAAAAAATCAGAGGCTGCGGCCCATTCTCACTTTGCTTTCTCTGAAGCTCTTTTTTTAAAGCCACACCCTCCAGTGCATTACGAATACTGGTTCTTACCTGTAAGAGTCTGAGCGGTTTCTCCAGAAAATCATGAGCTCCGATTTTAAATGCTTCCTTTGCCAGACTTACAGTTCCAAAACCTGTAATCATAATAACCGGAATATGTTGGTATCTTGATTTTATTTTACGAAGAACCTCTATTCCATTATCGTTACCTAGCTTTATATCCAGAATAACCAGATCAACCCCATTGGTAATTTCTTCGATTACCTGCAGTTCATTTTCAGCGGTCGTAACTTGAAATCCATCTTCGACAAATATCTCCCGAAGTGTTTCTCTTATCTCCAGTTCATCATCTGCAATCAGAATCTTAAAAATGAAAGAATTATCCATAGTGGTCATTTTTCGATATGTGCGCTTTCACAAAAAGACTGGTTTTGAATATCTTCTCTGTGTTTACAGCTTATAATCATGGTCACTCCATGGCTGGCTTCATCCCTTGATGACTGTAAGGTAATTGACATACCCATAGACTCCAGCATTCTTTTCACCACTGGTAATCCCAGCCCTGTTCCACCTTTCTTGGAGGTAAAATAAGGGATCCAAACTCTCTCAGAGTCTTCTTCCGGAATACCTGAACCATTATCAACAAATTCAATCTGGACTCTGTCGGTTAATTTTTCCACTGAAAGTCTTATTTTAGTGGCACCAGCCTCTAAACTGTTTTTCCAGAGGTTTAGAAATACTCTGTAAAGCAAATGCGGATCTGCATCTATTATGGCATCCCCATCCACACTTAATTCTATGGTACTAAGATCTTTGAACAACGGTTTACATGTTTCAATAACTGATACAGGAATGCATTGAGGTTCAGGTTCCCTGGCAAAACTTCTAAAATCATCAACCAGTCGCTCCAGACTTGCTACCTGAGTACCGATACGGTTAACAAACCGGCTCAATTCCTCTTTGCTTATCTCATTGCCATCATCCACCTTCTCCTGAATTCTATCCAGTGATAATTGAATCGGAGTCAATGGATTCTTGATCTCATGAGCCATAACCCTGGCAATATCTCTCCATGCCGACTCCATCCCCTGAACATGCGCGCGATCTCTTAATTTTAACAATTCCTCCTGCATTATTCTCATCGTTTTTTCCAGTTTTCCCAAAGCTCCGGGAGAATTACCGGATATTAATGCTATTTTACCTTTTCCAATCTGTTCTGCAGCCACAGCCAGCATCCGTAAAGGCCTGGTCAACCGTCTGAGAGTCCAGAATGCCAGCAAAAGCAATGAAAAAAACAGTATAAGTGATAGTATTATCATAGCAGTGCACTGTTCCTCAATTATAATTGGCATAAGTGCCTGCCATTGCCGGTTTCTCTGAATAGCTATACTTATAGATGTTTTAACCGAATAATTTTCTGTCGAAAGAAACGTTCGCAGCAGTTTCTCTAAATCCTGGTCAATACTTTGCTGCAGAGTCCCTTTCAATTTACTTATATAAATACTTTGCAATGGAAAAGCAAATGCTATGAGCACAACTGCAGCCAGAAGCAAAATTCGCCATTCGATTTCCATGTTTTTGAACGGGTTTACAGATGGCATTTTTTTATTTCTTTCGCTGAGAACCGGCTTTAATCTTTTCCTGTGGCACAAACTGACAATAGACTTTCTGCTGTCCCCACACGCGGCTCATATCAACAATTCTGTTGAGCTGTTTAGCCAACCCCGGCAATATCATTACTTCAACCCTGCATAGAGTCGCATCCTGTTTAATCTTAAAATTCCATTTACAAAAATCACGCAGTGCCAGATGAACCAGTGTATACTGTTGTGATTTAATCACTTTTGCAGATGTGGTATCTGTAAAACCATAAGTAAAATCAACCATGTCAAACATAAGGGTGCGGGTAAATTGTAATGTGTCAGATTTATCCGAAGCGCATAAAATATTGAATCGTAAAGGTATTCCTGCCTCTACAAGCTGCTCCAGCTGTCGGTTCCAGGCGATATCAAGCTTGCACTGGAATTGACAGTATTGCACTTCATTTTTTATGAATTCAGCACTGACATTGGCTTTCCCGGTATCGGGGGAAAGCCAATGTCCGATAAAAAGGATCAAACCCAACAGTCCATCGCGCATTATCAATAAATCCCTTTTAGCCCAAATTACCAAAAACCAATCTCAACCTCAAACCCGGATTGGCACTAACAAAACTGTTTGCAGTCCCTCCGAACCCGTTCACTGAAAGCATAAATTGGTTATTAATATCCATGCCGATATGACACCATGATAATAGCGACACTGTCATTCCCGCATGTAACTCCAGGCCAAACATTCTGGCCTTTGCCTCTGCGCCCTCCTCCAGATCCTCATCCCAGGCAACGCTGCCAAAGACATCTGATTCCTGATATGATTTGGTCACTTTGATTGAACCAGCTCCAATAGCTCCACCTGTTATGAAATTAAGATTATTGTGAATGAAGGCTTTCTCAAGCATCAATCCGTCAAACCCTGTACGCACCTTGAGAGTCATTATCGAATCTGAAACAGTAATATTGCTTCTGAAATAGCTTTCCCCGCTCCAGTGGCCAAACCCAAATCGAAGTCCATTGCCCATTCCAGCATATAACCAGAAGCCGTTTACCAGAACCGGTTGATAGTGATGATCTGAGAGATCTTGGAATGTAAAATGCCTCAGTTCAGAATCATTAATAGCCAGTCTGTGTACCGGTTTTGTTCTGAATCCCATAAGCATAGGTTGAATAATAATTCCACCTCCATATCCCTGTACTCTGGCTTTGGAAATATTCATTCCCAATCTTGTGTGAATTCTCTTTATTTTTTTTGTTAACAAAGCCCCATCTATCGTATCGATATTATCAGCAGTTTCTTTATTATAATTTTCGAATATAATTTTTCCACTGGAATCATATCCTGCTTCAGAAGAGTCTGTTGTAACTGTTGGTAATTGACCACCAGCCGCGTCATTGGTATCTGTTGACAATTCATCTTTATTAACTATCGAAGGTTGTGTACTATCAGTTTCTGCTAATAAGCTGCTGTCCCTTATTGCTTCTGATTCCGCAAGAGCACAAATAGATGAGCAGTTAATAACTATTAGTAATCTTAAGTATGCAGGGATTTTCATAATTTTCTCCTCATGTAATCGATCACTATACAGAAGTACCGAAAATAAATCTAAGCCGTATACCAGGGTTTGCAGTCAAAATACTTGAACTGCGGTTGCCAAATCCGGATGAAGAATATTGAAATAATGTCGAAAAATCCAACCCTAGGTGCAACCATCTGGTAAAGGTATACGTAGCTCCAGCATGTACATCGAATGCCCAGTATGTTGCAAGTGCCATTTTCAAATTATCATTATCATTATCATCATCATAATAATAGTCATCATCATCATAATCTGAATCATCGACATCTCTGAACGCATTATTAGCAGGCATAAACTCTGCAAGAGCCATCATCACTCCACCACCAATCATACCGCCAGTGTAGATGTTCATGCGAGGTTTAATAAGAAAACTCTTTTCAACCAGAAAGCCTCCATGCAAAAAACCCATGTGGAGTTTTATGACTGAATCAAGAGATGCTTCACTATTAACTGCTACGTTGTTTTGAGCAACGCTTCTCCACTCATTACTGAAAGTAGAATTATATCCACCCCAAAGTCCTAAACCTGCACGTAAACCGTTTCGCTTCTGCCCTACATAGCCAGCCATACCAAAACTTACGAATGCATTATTATCAAAATCAAATACTTTTCCATCGAACTCCTTTACAATCTTCTCCATTGGATCAAGATTCAGATGAGTAACACCGACTTCGAAATAACCTGAACCAGAAATCCTGTCTGGATCATCGATTTTGATTTCTGCAAATAAATTGAAAAGCAGACCTGCACCTAAGACGACTGATAAAAGTTTTTTAGTCATTTGAGTAGCTCCTTTTTAAAAATGATGCAGGAGAGAATGCAAGTACCATGCCATAACTCTCATCCAAGGTATTAACCGATATTAGCTGCAACTATTTACAACTAATATGGAAATCATACATAATAAATATACTTTTTTGATATAGCCTATATGATTTTGATATGATCGAAATTAAATACCGGAGATGATCAGAACCAAGTTTTGCGGGCATAAAGTATGGAGGGACCCCCTCCGTGCTTCTAATCGATGGCAGCATGACTGTCAATTTCAGGAGTAGTCAGCATATCATAAAACTTAACATAATCATCCTTATCTGCACCATCACGAAATGAGATGGCTACTCTGGGGTGCTCATTAAGAACGCCAGTAATCATATAAGGAATAATGTATCCCCACTCGATTTTTTTTGAAAGTGGTAAATAATGTTCTTGAATAAGCTTAAGCACTGGTCGTAACTTGTATTTGGGATTCTGAAGGAAACTCAGTAGAAGTTCAATGCAGCAGTTTCCAGGCCCCCTACCAATTCCGAATACTGAAGCATCCAGAAAATTAGCACCATCAATAATAGCCTGAACCGTATTGGCAAAAGCCAACTGACGATTGTTATGAGTATGTATTCCAATGATTTTCCCAGGTAGTGCATTTTTATATTTACTAACCAGGCAGGACACGTCTTCACTATACATTGCACCAAAAGAGTCCACAACATAAACAATGGGCACAGAAGTATTGGAAAGATCCTTGAGCCCCTCATCAATTTCTCTCTCAGTGTTGGTAGAAACAGCCATAATGTTAAGTGTTGTTTCGTATCCTTTATCCATAGCCATATTGCAGAGGGCAACACCTTTGGTAATATCTTTTACATAACAGGCGACACGTATCATATGAAAAGGTGAATCTTTCTGAGAAACAATATCTTTTTCTTCCACCCTGCCAATATCAACCATACATGACAATTTGGAATTGGATTCGACTCCATCGATAACATTTCTTACATCATCATCATCGCAGAAACGCCACTTACCATATGCACTGGGATCAAACTGATCCTTGGAAGCCTTATAGCCAAGTTCGATATAATCAACTCCAGCCATACTTAAGGCCTTGTAAGTCTCTCTGACAAATTCATCAGAGAAATTCCATCGATTAATTAAACCTCCATCACGAATAGAGCAGTCCAATACCTTTATTTCAGGACGAAACATCAAGCCTCCAGTTAATAAGAATAGATCCAAAGGTTAAAATAGATAAAAACATGGCTGAGGTGAATAATTCAATTATCGAAACAAAATTACAAAAAAAAACCCGTCTAAAAGAATTTAGCTTGTTAGACGGGCAGAATCAATATAAAAAATTGATTGCTCAAAAAAGATTATTCACCTTCGAGCCGCATCTTGAATCCCAGTTTTGTGGTTATATCATCAAGAATACCATAAGCACACGGAATAACCAGTAAAGTACCAATTGTGGAAAAGGTTAACCCGATAACAATGGTTCCTGCCATCGGTGCCCAGGTATCAGATTTCCCACCTATACCCAAAGCCATTGGAGCCAGTCCCCCAATAGTAGTAACTGAAGTCAGTATGATAGGTCTTAATCTGGTTTTCGCTGCCTCTATTACGGCAACAGCTGTAGCAGTTCCAGTTCTTCGCAAAGAATTAATAAAGGAGACCAGAACAATGGAATCGTTTACACATACTCCAGCCAGAGCAACACCTGCATACAAAACGACAATAGAGAAAGGAGTCTGAGTCAAAACCAGATACCATATACATCCTATGGCAGCCATTGGCAGTGCAAAAATAATAAGGAATGGTTGAAAAAACGATTTGAACTGAGCACCAAGAATTATAAAAATCAGAAATAGACCCAGCCAGAACAATCGAAGAACATCACTCATCAATTCACCAAATTCTTCAAATTCGCCACCTAATTTAAGGCTTAGATCAGGATAGCTTTTCTGGTATTTACTTTCAAAGTCTTTTGTAATTCGCTCTGTTATCGATTTCAGGTTTTTCTTATCGTATGCATCAGCGAACACATTGATTTCACGTTTCTGGTCGGTTCTTTTAATAATCCCCATGCCATTTCCCTGTTCAACAGATGCTATTGTGGAAAATGGTATACTTCTTCCATCTGGAGTAGCTATTTTCATATAGAGAAGGTCATTTTCGCTGATTCGATTTTTCTCATCATAACGAACGATAACATCGATCTCTTCATCTTCATCATAGAAGGTAGTAGTCTTTATACCATCAAAAGCTCCTCTTATATAAAGCCCAATCTGTCCTATCGAAAGCCCCAGATCCGCAGCTCTTTCTTCATCGATTTTTATTCGCAACTCCGGTGCACCAGCATCGTAGTTATCATCAATATTGTAAAGTTCAGGATATTCTGCAAGGATTCGTTTAAAATCATTGGCAACCGAAGCCATGTCTGAATAATTATCTCCCTTGATTCTAAAAGAGACAGGTTTATCTACAGGCGGACCATTATTCAATTTAACAAACTTTACCACCTCGGCGCCCGGTATATCTGCTGTCATTTTTTTCATATCTTCTATTATTGCATTCATTGGGCGGGTACGCCCCTCTTTTTTTTCTGTAATATCAACAGTTATCTGAGAAACATGACTCTGAGTCAGCCACTCGTCATCAGATTGAAGAAATCCGACAGTACTGGTAAGAGATGCCACTTCACCTTTACCTATAAGAGGAAGAAGTCTATCTTCAAAACGAGCAGTAACTTTGTTGGTAATATCCCTGGGAGTTCCGACCGGCAGTTTTATATTTATGAAATACTGCGTCCAGTCTTCTCCTGCAAACAAGTCCTGTTTAACCAGAGGGAAAGCCATAAAAGAGGAAATAACCATCACAAGAGTCAAAAAGATAGAAATATACCTGTGCTTAAATAGATACTTCAGAATATTACCGAAAACAGGAAGAATCCAATTCATAAACGGACCATTTCCTCTTACTTTTCCCCCCCAGTCAGCCATATGTACCGGAAGTATCAGAAATGCATCCAAAACAGATGCCAGTAAAGCCAGAGACACTACAATGGGAATAATTTTCATGAATTTTCCCATAATACCAGGAAGCAGCATCAGAGGTAAAAAAGCAGCCACAGTCGTGGCAGTTGCAGCAATTACAGGAATAATCACTTCGTTTGTTCCCTTTATAGCTGCTTCACGGGCATTCATTCCCTGCTGCCTGTAACGATAACAGTTCTCCATGATAACTATAGCATTGTCTACAATCATACCCAGAACCAGAACAAGTGCAAAAAGTGAATTACCATTTAAAGTTTCACCATACCACTCCATAAAAATGAAGGTAGTTGCAAATGCAACCGGAATACCAAGAGCAGTTATCAGAGAATTTCTTAAACCCATAAATAAAAGCAGAAAAATTACCACAGTAATAAAACCAGATACAGAATTCCATCCCAGAGTCTGGAGTATATCCCTAATCAAAAATGTGGTATCATTTGATAATTTTAAGGAAAGTCCCGGAGGCAATGTTTTCTCAAATTCCTTTACTACCGCCCTGACATCATTTACGGTTTTAATAGTATTTCCCTTGGATTTCTTGGATATTACCAGAGAAACCGCCTTTTCACCATTAAACCTGACATCGTATTCACTTTTTGCGTATCCACCACCTACAGAAGCCAGATCATTGACCCGAATGGAACTTTTCCCCGGTTGTCTCCTAACAATTACTTTCCCGAAATCATTGACATTTCTACTCTGACCCAGGGTCTGCAGGATGTAATTACGTGTATTTGTTTCCAAAGTACCACCAGGGATATTCATATTGCGGTATTTAATGGAATTTGCAATTTGATCAAGCGAAATACCCCAGGCATCAATTTTATCCCTGTCTACATTTATCCATACTTCCCGTTTTCTACCTCCGACAATTTCTGCTTTTGAAATGTCATCAATATCCTGCAATTTATCCTGCAGTTTCAATGCCTGTTTGTTAATAACATCATCATCTACATTACCTGTAAGAATGACATTTATTACTGACATGAAATCAGAAGTTGAGAAATCGTCTATCCAGGGCTCAAGTGCATCCTCAGGAAGTTCAACTTTATCGAATTCCGCACGCAAGTCCTGGTAAAGTCTTCTGAAATCATCATCGGAAATATCATCTTCAAATTTTACCTCAATAAAAGAGGCTCCCTCACGAGTAGTGGAGCTGATCTCTTTTATTTTATCTACATCCTTTATCTCCTCTTCAATCTTTATGGTAATGTTCTTTTCTATTTCCTCAGCACTGACTCCAGGATAAGCAACAGAAATAAATACCCATGAAAAAGAGATATCGCTTTCCAACGCTCTTGGAAGTCGCATAAAGGATACTATACCCATCACAAGAATCACCACCATGAGGATATTCATCAACACAGGGTTTTGTACAGAAAATTTACCGATGTTCATCGGGCCCCTCCACTCTCACCAGTCATAGTAACAATCAGGGAATCTCCCCTGCCCAAAGTTGTCATGCCAGATGTTAAAACGATATCACCTTCAGAAATTCCGCCAAGAATGGCCACCTGAGAACCCGATGTCTTGCCGGTATTAACAAATCGCAAAGCAGCTTTATTTTCAGTAACCACAAAAACAGCCTTTTTATATTCCTTTTCAACTATGGAAAATGCAGGAATAAAGATGGCTGTATCTTTAATAGTTGTACCAATAGTAACCTTTACCGACATACCTGATTTCACCTGCAGATCAGCTGAATTTTTCCATTCCACTTCTACAGCATATGATCCGGTTGCAGGATCATTACCAGCAGCAATTGCACTGACTTTACCCTGAAAGGATTTATTAACAGCCGTAACCACAACGTCCACCGGAGTACCAACTTTAATCTGTCCTATTTCCAGCTCGCCAACCATCAGCATCGCTTTCAAAGAAGAAATATCCACAATTCTGGTAACCGCACTTCCGGCACTGAGATAATTTCCCTCTGTCATCGAAATGTCTTTCTGTGCAATAAATCCACTGATTGGAGCCAGTACTTTGGTATCGTTGAGACTTTTTAATGCAGCTTTCAGCGCAGCTGCAGCTGATGACTCCTGAAGCTGAGCATTATTGAATTCAGCCTCTGATGCATTTTTACCTTCATAGAGTTTCTTTGTAACATTCAATTGTAAAAGTGCTGAAACATGAGCTGCTTTTGCCTGCTCATAGGTTGCCTTTTGAACCGTTTCATCAACACTCACCAGTACAGTCCCACTTTGAACTTTTCTTCCCAGCTCAAAATTGACATTTTTCAAAATACCCTGAGTCTCAGATGTAACAGTTACTTCACGTATTCCGGATGCAATTCCAGATAAAACCATATCCCGGTCGATCACGCCCTTCATTGCCCGGATTCCTTCGACCGCTACCGGAAGCTTTACCTCCACCGGTTTTTCGGTTTTAACCGGTTTTTGACAAGCAACTAAAATGATACTACCCAGTGCAAATGCACGGATCAAGCCTTTCATAATGCGACCTCCAATTTTCCAATATTTCTGAGATATTCAGATTCCAGTAAAAGACATTCCAGTAATTTTTGAATATAACCCACACGGGCCATTCGTAAACTCAGAGCCACTTCAAGCAACTCAGATTGATTAACCAACCCGCCATCGTAACGCTCCTGCATCAATTGAAGCTGCTTATCCATGAGGTTTCGCTGAATTCTGGCAGCCAAAACCCCATCGTATGCTGTTTTGTAAAACATCTTTATCCGTTCCAGATTTACTTTCAACTGATTTATTATTTTCTGTTCATCAATAACAGTCTTCTGGTATTCATAATTAACCTTACGAAAATTGGTGCCATTACGGAAGCCACTGAAAAGAGTCAGATCCAAAGACATTCCAACCATCCATCCGGTATTTCCTTCCGGCACAAGATCTTCTGCCATCGGCCAGTTAGCAGTTACAAATGCATTAAGGTTAGGCAGATACTTACTGATTGCGATTTTTTTTGATTCATCTGCCACTTTGGTATAATGTTTAAGTGCCTGCAACTGCAAATTACTATCTATCGAAATTGTCATCTGCGCACAACCCTTAGCATACCATGAATCAAACATCTCATACGATTGAAGCTCCAGCGAAGTATCCAGTTTTTCAGCTGTCATTCCAAAAGAATGCAGAAGATTAAGTAAGCTTGTCCTGTATGAATCATAAGCCACAGCCAGATTATTCTCTTTACGTGCCACATCCGATTCCCACTGAAGAACATCCGTAAGTGGTACCCCTCCGCCCTGATGACGGATTTTTGCTTTGTTAAGATTCTGCTGAGTCCAGGACAGGTCATCCTTTGCAGCCTCTTGTTGCTCCATCGCTATAATGCAGTCAAAATAAGCTTTCCTGGTGTTGTAAATTGCATTCAGTTCTGATTCTTTCAACTGTAATTCAATCGCTTTTTTTGTCTCTCTGGCAATCCTGAGGGCAAAAATCTCCCCACCACCATTAGAGATAGGTTGAGATAAAGTAATCGAATGATTCACAGTGGTCATCTTGGAAGGAAATGCACCTGATGATAGACCTTCAGTGCCCATACCTCCAGTCATACCTGGCATTTGACTTCCCATATAGTTAATCAAGGCATTTCTGTCCATTCGGTTAAAACTGCCACTGTAAGCTACCGAAGGCATATAACTAGAAGCCGCATTGAGTTTTTCCCACTCCTTTGCCTGCTCGTCAGCATAGGCAGCTCTCATTTCATAACTGCAGGTTATTGCTTTATGTTCTGCTTCGGAAAGAGTTAACATTCCACCCGATACCATACCGTATAGACCCAATACTAAAGCAATTAAAAGTTTTAAAAGCATATATTTTCTCCCAGCTTCGAGTTAATTTCCTGTTATTTTAGAGTGGCAAACACCAGCAAATTGCATGCCGTTTATTGCAACTATGAAATTTACATAATTATTCCTGATGACTGTTTTTCCAATTTGTAGTAAAGCCTTTGATTCAGCCAATGCATAAATCATTGTTTTTTAAGGCATTAAATATTATGGCGGCATAAAAAACTCCTTATTTTCCGCCCAATAATGTTCAGTATTTCAACATTTTTTCAAATAAAAATGAAGCAGAAATACGGGTGTGAGGATTTTCACTCAACGATGCACTGTAATGTACCAGCAGAAAACTAACCGGCAATAATACAAAAATTATTAATCCGAATCTATACTATTCCCTGTTTTGCACAGGTATAAATTCACGTCTGGAGGGTCCAACATAAATCTGACGCGGCCTGAAAATTTTGGCTTCCTCCTGACTGGTTTCTTTCCACTGAGCTATCCATCCGGGCAATCTGCCGATAGCAAACATAACAGTGAGCATATTTGTTGGAACCCCCATAGCCCTATACAGAATTCCTGTATAAAAATCCACATTGGGATAAAGCTTCCTTGAAATGAAATAATCATCACTCAGTGCAATCTCTTCCAACTCTTTAGCAATATCAAGCAAAGGATCATCGATTTTGAGTGCCGGCAACAACTGATCACACAGACGTTTGGCTATCTTTGCTCTGGGATCATAATTTTTATATACCGAATGCCCAAAACCAAACAACCTGAATGTTGCACTCTTATCCTTGGCCAATTCCACATACTTTTTTATATCACCACCACTATTGGAAATGCATTGAAGCATTTCGATAACCGCCTGATTTGCTCCGCCATGCAATGAACCCCATAAAGCACAAATGCCTGCAGAAATGGCTGCATATAGATTACCCCTGGCACTGGCTACCAGCCGGACAGCAGTCGTTGAGCAGTTCTGTTCATGATCAGCATGCAATATCAAAAGCTGATCAAGTGTTTTGATTACTATTGGTTCAATTATGTAAGTTTTTACAGGTGATGAAAACATCATATTAAGAAAATTGGCAGCATAGGAAAGATCAGCCCTGGGATAAACTACCGGTTGACCACGAGATTTTTTATAGGAAAATGCCGCAATAGTTCTTACTTTAGAGATTAATCTGGCAGCAGTTATGTCGAAATTAGGATCACCTTCCATTATATGAGGATAAAAACTGAACAAAGAAGTCACCATTGCCGAAAGTATGGACATGGGATGAGAGTTGGGTGGAAAACCAGTAAAAAAATGCTGCATATCCTCATGAATCAAAGAATGTTCATTAAGATAAGCCCTGAATGTATCCAGTTCAATTCTGGTTGGAAGTTTTCCATGTATCAAAAGATAGGCGACTTCCACAAATGTACAATTTTCAACCAAATCCTCAATATCAAAACCTCTGTATCGAAGAATCCCCTTCTGACCATCAACATAGGTAATATTACTTCTACATACTGCCGTATTAGCCATTCCATTATCGTAGGTAACTAAGCCGGCAGTATCCCTGAGCTTGGAAACATCTATACCGATGTGCCCTTCTGTCGAATTGACAACAGGCAAATCTGCAGTTTTATCTCCATAGATAATTCTGGCAACCTCCATTATATCTCCTCCAGATTAGAAAACCTACTTTGCATTATAGCATAAAAAAAAGGGGTTGATACATCCAAACCGGACTTATCGACCCCTGCTTCAAAACCAAAATTCCATGTTAAAACTCAAGTTAGCATTGGTAATTTAATAAAAGACCCAACCTGCCTTTAATTTTTCATTTTTGATTTAAACTGCACAGAGCCGTATTTACCCCGATCCGGCAGTTAAAATAAGCAATGGAAAGTTTGATATCAATAACTATGCAACAAAAAAAAGTTACATCAGTAAACATCTGTCATCCATCACCTTAGCACTGCAGCACGAATAGTTGCTGATTTGTGCGCACCATTAAGTCTGAGTATCCATACATTCTGTGTAAGATTTGAAAATGATAATTGAGAAACACAAGAGTTTACCGGTCCGCTACCAGCGATTCTTCCATTGCAGTCATAAAGAGAATAGGAATAGAAATCGTGCATTTGAGGCAGAGAGGCGATAAATCCATTTTTCTGGGCCACTACTCTTAAATTTTGTTGTGAAACATGTTTTTTGTTTAGGACTGACACAATCGGTTTATCCAGAACAAACATAATCCAGTCAACATTTACAGCATTTCCATAACTGAGTTGAACAGTATGAGAACCATCGTCCAGTTCAACAGGACTTTCCAAAGATTCATTATGGAAAGCATCCCAGTTATCTAAAGTTCCCTGAAAATCAACCTTACCGGCATTCTGTCCGTTAATGGAAACTGAAAAATTTGAACTCTGTAACCCTGAACCAACCCTGAATACAACATTGTAAAGTCCAGCTATATCCACATCCATTTTGTAAGTGGTTGAATACCCACTCTCAATATATCCAATACTGGTGACCCCATTTTTTGTCTCAGTAACCAGCTTCTCACCATTTTTCTGGATAAATGATTCAGCTTCAATTTTTAGAGTATCAATTCTGAGGGTATCTCTGAATGTAGCAGTTACCACTATGTCAGTACTGCCTACAGTAATAGTCGCGGTAGTCTGATTTCCGGAAAGCCCCCCTCCGCTCCATCCCTCAAAAACGCTAACCCCGCTTACCGGTTTAGCAGTGAGAGTAACAGTTGAACCTGTTGAATAGAATGCATTAACCGGGGATTTGGAAACTGAGCCAGAACCACCGGTAACTTTCACAGTGACAGTGCGCATATTTTCCGGAATTGCTTCAAATTGTGCAGTTACAGTTTTATTGTCGTCCATGATTATTTTTACAGTTTCATTGCTGCCGGTAGCACCACCGGACCATCCCTTGAAATTGTAACGATTATCTGGAGTTGCAATAAGTTTAACAGTATCACCTTTAGCAAAAACCGATTTATCAGGCTCTCTGGTTACTTTACCACCAGTCCCCGCATTTACGGTTAATGTACATTGAACTCCTACACTGCCACATGATTTGACACTTAAACTAGCCAGTTGACTGCGAATCGAAGCTATGCCCCAGCTTCCATTTGGATTTTTCTGGGTGACAGCAACAACCCCGTCATTAATACGTGAAGTAAGATTGCTGATGTTGTCCCATTGCGCATTATGACCAGTTGAACCACCTCCTGCCCCATATCCGCAGTCTGCAATGATTCCCTTTTTGGTTACATTATAGATACCACTCCAGGTCATTTTGTTCTCACCTTTTATGTTTGAACTACCAGCCTGGCTTTGTCCTCCCGAAGTGAACAGAAAATCAGTTTTATTTAAAGGCATCGCCCCATAGTAATTTTGAGTATTATTCTGATCCTCAATCCAGGCAGAGATATCGATTGCAATCATGGCATCAGGTATATGCTGTCTGATGATATCAATGAGCTGACCCATATAATCTCCAGCCTGCTGAAAAGATAAAGGGCTTGTCTGCCCACCCGAGACATATTGATAGTAATCCGGTTCCATCAGCCAGATAGGTGAAATCCCTGACCCCTGCATTCTTGAAGCCACATTTTGTGCAAAGCCATTATATAAATTTTTGACGTTATTGAAATTGTTTTTGATCCATGCTGCACCCTCGGTACCCAGTTTGCCGCCCACATCAGCATCGCCCAATGCTGCAGCTTTAGCAATTATATAAGCATAGAATACCGGCGTTTTTTTATTCTCAACACAGAAATTAAGAAACTCACCATATACTTTATTATCGTTAAAATTAGCATCTACAATCCATTTTGTAACATAATTGACTTCATTTGCAACACCTGAAGACCGATTATTCATGAGATAATCCCAGTCTGTACCAAAAATAAAATTACAAGGAATAAAATG
>DATAMG010000134.1:0-32115 GCA_036260705.1 Chitinispirillaceae bacterium
TCAGTATGTTTCATCTCAGACCAACCGCCCTTACCGGTGTGGATTGCGCTTTGAAAACCAGATGGATTATTTCCCAGAACTTCAATATCGATCTCATGCCAGAAAACTGCAGGATCTTCGGATTTGTCTTTCCATAGAAAAAAAGAGGTTATAACACCATCTGCAGAGACCATCCTCATACGTATTTCAAATCGTCCATAACAGACAGAGTCTTTGGAATATAACTCCGCACTTGCTAATGAGTTACCATTTACAGAAAAAAAATAAGAGGAAACAGTAATAAAAAATAAAAATGAAAATAACATTGATTTCATATAAACACCCGCTCACCAATAAAAATGGAATTATGCATCGGCAGCATTGTTTTGCTGTAAGTCAGATTTTTTCATTCTCTGGAATGAATTATTAATATAAAATATTCATTCCAAATAAAAAGAAAATTGAAAAAAGAAATTTGATGAAACGATTGTTTTGATGGCATAACTGGCTTTGTTTGCTTTGTTTATCGGATCTGTGGTTGCTTCCATATTGTCAGGCGGAATCAGTAGCAGAAAGGATAGCAAAACAATGCATAAAAATAGAGAGTCTGCTTTATGCAATAAACTGTCATGGTATTCGAAATACATAATTATGATCTATATTATGAAATTGATATGTTAAATTCAAGGGTAAGCGGTTAATTGCAGCATACTGAAGAAAATTCAACTACCTATTTAACAGTTTAGGAATAACCCCAATGCTTATTGCCCATGCACCTGCTGGCTATCTTCTAACCAGATTACTTTCACGGACATTATTTAAGAATAAAATTATACCAAAACGATCTGACCGTTTATATCAGCAACTCATGTTTGCAGGAATCATTGGTGCCATTCTGCCGGATTTTGATTTTTTTTACCATTTCTTTATGGACCCAAACAAAATATCACACCATAGCTATATAAGTCATATGCCTGTTTTTTGGTTTTCATTGATGTGTATACTGATACTAACCGGAAATATTCTTAAGAATAATAAAATCAGTACAATTTCGGTTATATTATGCAGTAGTGCAATGCTTCATCTGGTATGCGATACAATAACCGGGAAAATTTACTGGCTATACCCATTGAGTTCCAGAGGTTTTAATCTCTTTGCTGTTTCCGATATACATATCTGGTGGGTTCACAATTACATGTATCACTGGACATTTCTTATAGAGATAGCTATTGTTGCCTGTGCTATGGTCATATTTTTACGTGTAAAGGAAACGGCTTCCGATATTATCGAAATTTATAAAATTAACAGGAAATTCAGGGCTATCATGTTACGGGTGGGTGTCTGCACGATTGGATTGGTTGTTATCGTAGTGGTAGGATCTCTAAGATTTAATGTCGATAAAAAAATCTACAGAAAGGCAATCGAACTCAAACATCGGGTAGAGAAGCTGGCCTCTTCATAGGTTTCTTTACTTGACTCGAATCAAACTCTGGGGTAAAGGATATTTTGAATATCAACCGTGTTAGATGTAATGGTGAAGTACAGCAGCGTGGAATAATAAAGATTTATGAAAGAGGAATCGCAAAATGACTGATGATTTTAATGAATACATAAATAAACGAATATCGGATTTGCTACAGTTCCGTTTAGAGACTTATAATATTTTAACAGCAATAACGAAAACTAAAAGTGAACTTAATATTAATGACGAAAAGGAGATCTTAGAGAATAAGATGAAATACTATATGGCATCAGGTGCACTATCAGAATTAGAGGAAATAAAACAAATTTTTTTATGTAAAATTGATAAATCATAATTGTGCTGCTTTAAAATTGTTTGTAATCTCTATTAATATAATTTGATGATGATTTTAAAAATCCCAATCCCAAGTGTGGTCATAAACCTTTGATTTTGAATGAACTGAACATCTTATAAACCTCCTTGTCAAAGGAATGGCCTGGTTCAGAAATTGCCATAATTTGATATAACCTGTTTCCAACCAGGTAAATTTTAGATTCTACAATTATTTTCTGAGGACCTTCTATTCTCATTTCACGACCGGGATGACCGTTCAGATTGACGATACCCTCACTGAGAAGTGTCCCCTGGACAATTCTGACAGCGTCCTCAACGGCATCATCGAGAAACTCTTTAGAATCTGCAGTAGTAATGAAAGAATCCGGATAGTCAGTGTATGTGATCGAAAACTCATGATGCTTAACTCGTGCTATGTATGACAGTAGTCCCATAGGACCCAACTGGGAGTTGGCAGTTTGCTTTTGCTCTTTAACATCTTTTGGTAACATGACAGTGAATGAACTGTCAGGTGAACTGAACTCCTTAAAATTTGAAAAGTCTCTCCCTATCATATCATTTTTTAATTGCCCGGCAAATGCCGCCACAAGGGCTGTAACAATCGCGACTATCGTTGCGGTTGTCTTTTTTGAATTAAGTGAGTGTTTTTCTGCTTCAATTATATTTGAAAGGGCATCCTGCTTTGGCATATTTCCATTGTTTTCAAACGAATTTCTGCAAATGATATTGCAGAATACATTAGCACCAGCCTCAAAAATCGTGTTTTCAGATAGTTCTTTTCCGCAGTAATCGCATTTTGCCATTCGATCCTCCGGTGTATCAGTTTGTTTGTAGGTTTTTAATATTAATCCACAATTTCTGTTTTGGCTCTTTTGTTTCAAAAAAGAAAATATTCAGTTGATTTTGTCTGAGCTGATTTCCAAGTTTTTATAGTCTCAATACATGCGCATTGCAAATGTTACTCCATGAAAATAAAGAGGTATCTGCATTCACTGCCGAGCATCAACAACCGTATTCGATGAAGCACTTTGCCCTCGAAGATTGTATGTTTTCACAAAATACCAGTATTTAGTAGGGTATGACCTCTCTGCATAATCATTATATTCATTGTTGCTTGTACTATCGAATACTGAAAACTTGGATATTACACCTTCGTTTTCTTCAGCTCTGTAAATAACAAAACCCAAATACGGAATTGCATTATAATCAGGCATTGTCCAGGATAGCTTGATATACTCTGAAGAGTTGGTAGATTGCAGATCAGTAGGGGGTTGGGGAACGTTTACAGGTATACTGTAACCTGATGCGGTAGATGTGGAAAGAATACTTTCACCTGCCCAATTGATTGATTTAACCTTGTAATAATAAAATGTATCGGCTGAAACCTGATCGTAGGTGAATGTATCAGATGTAGTTTTCACATGAACCGGATTGGTAAATGAACTGCTTATGGATCGATATACTTCGTACTCATTTGCACCTGTCGCGGCTCTCCACTGAATAAGAATCGTATCTTCATAGAGACCCTGTGAGGCCCTGATGGATACAGGCATTTCAGGTTTAATAAGGCGTGCGGAAGCTATCTGCGTACCGATTACACTCTCATTGAGGTTCGCACTGGAAACTCTGTAATAGTAAATGCTTTTTCCGGTTACAGAATCCGTATATTGCGAAGCTGCAGTACTGTCTATTTTAAGGTAAGGGCCATCATAATTAGTTGATCTGTAAATATAAGTCTTTTGTGAGTAGGATGGAATATCCCAGCTTACCAGGATATAGCGGTAATCGCCACTGGCATAAACAGTTGAGGGTGGCGGCAGACGGGAGCCGTTTCTTTTGGCAGACCAGCTGCTCATTTCTGTGCCTTTGAGGGATGCGACTGCATAATAAAAATAAGACCCGACAACAGCATTAGAATCATTATAGAAGGTATCCGAACAGGTATCTATTATAATCGGGGTTGATCCTGAACTGTTAGCTTTACCTATAATATATTTTTGCGCATCACTCACCCCGGACCATGTAAGAGCTACGTGTGTACCGTACAGATTATAACTTGCGGTCAGGTTCTGTGGGGGAGGGAAAGGTAGTGCAGAACCATAAAGATAACTGCTTAATTGTCCAATTCCGGATTTGTTTACTCCAGCCACTTTGTAATAGTAAGTAGTATTGATAGATGGCAGTGTGTCGTTATAAGTCAAACCTGTTACTGTATCCAGGGCAACGTAAGCAGATGTGGATAAATTCGACCTGTAGATAACATAGCCATCGGCATCCTCTCCAGATGAATTATGATTCCACTTTAAAACTGTATAGCCGATTTTGCTCTGGACCTGGTCCATAATGGGTGCCAGTGGTCTGGCAAGTAAAAAGCAGCTTTTTGTGTCGCTGAAGGGAAATGTATATCCAGTCAAAACCGGTTTAATCCTCAAAAAATAGGTATCTGATTGTGCATATGTTAAACTGGCGAATGTATCCTCATAAATCTGGTAATCAGATTCAAATTCTGAATTGTTAGTCACATAGATTGTATAATCTGATACACCGGCGACTTTTGACCATTTAAGTTTGAGGCTGTCATTAGCAGTTGTAACCGTAAAATTTTCTACTCCTTTTTTGTATTTAATTGAAACCGCAGCACTCTGAGGCGTTTCACCGTTTTCACTCACAGAAGTGATTCTGTAACTGTATAATCCTGAAGAGATTGCGGAATCATTATAAAAATTGTCCTGTATATTTTTTATCCAGGTGTAGCCACCGTTGTTTATAGATTTATAAATACTATATGAGTTTGCCCCCATGGTTTTATTCCATGAGAGTTCCAGGTAATTTTTCTCTGGAGACAACTGCAGATTTGAAGGTGCTTCCATCTTCCTGGCGTACACTGATTCTGTTAGTTTGCCAATGCGTGAACAGTACATGACAGCCACTTTGTAATAAGCTGAAATACGGCTTGAATCCACATAAACCGGGTCGATTACTGTGTCAACAGGAATATATGGTCCGGATAGAGTTGTAGAGCGATAAATCAGGTATTTATCTGCAATTTTTGCTGCATCCCAGGATATTTGCAGTGCATAATGAATGTTCAGTGAACCTCTGAGGTTTGATACAATCTCCAATGGTGCAGGGTAACCGGTGACAAGCCCGGTAAAAAATCCTTCTCCACCCGAAGAGTCAAGAGCACAAACCCGGTAGAAACAGGTATCTGCTGCAGTTGAGTCGATATATGTAGTGTCCAAAATTCTGGAATGGATCAAAGTGGAGCTGCTGGAGGAAGTTGATCGGTAAAGATGGTATCCGACCGCACCAGGTACCGGCGACCAGCTCAGAGTCACAAATGCCGGTGAAATACCCTGTGAGGCAACCAGTTTTTCGGGTTCACGGATACCTTGACTCTCTGATATAACAGCGTTACTGTATCTGCTTTCAACCAGATTCTTATTAACAAGAGTTACCATATATATCCATACTCTTCCGGGGAGGACCTGATCGCAATAGCTGTTGATTTTCGTAGTATCGGTAAATACTGCCTGTGAATCATAATCACTGAACCTGTAAATTTTATAGTAAGCTGCATCTGGCACTGAATCCCATTTTAATGGAACACAGGGTTTGGAATCATCCTCAATGATGAGATTTTTTGGTGGATCGATATTCTTTACATATCCAGGTTTAAAAGTGGCACGCTGGCCTTCCTGGCTGTCCGGGCTGATTGTAGAAATTTCATAGTAATAATTTCTGGTTGAATTAACATAGTCTACATAAAAGGTGTCTTTAGTGGTAGCTATAGGGAGATATTTTCCATTGATACCATTTTCGGAGCGGTAGATACGGTATTCCAAAGCCTCGGCAACCGGATACCAATAAATGAATATCTTATTTTCATATGTACCTCCTGAAATGTCATAAATTACCGGAGGATCAAGAAAATACCTGCAGAAACCTGAATCGTATGGACTTGACTTACCTGAATGCTTATTCTGGTCTAGTGAGGAAACTATGTAGTAATAAAAGGAATTTCCACTGACCTCATCTAAGTAAGAATTTCCGATGATTTCCGATGCAATCTCAGAATAGGGGCCATTTGCATTGTCGGCCCTTGAAACACTGACAGATTTGGCACTGGGATTTGCAATCCAGGATAATTTGATCTGACGATATAAGCTGCCCTTTGATGCAGTCAGTGAACTCGGGGGGGCAAGATCGATAATTTTGTAACCGGTGACCTGCGTACCAGATCTGCTTTCTCCGAATTTATTCCTGGCTTTAACTGTATAGATATACTTTGAAAAGGAATCAAGAGAATCATAGTAATTGGTATTTACAGTTATTGCGATTTTCTCAAAAATGGCAGACTGTTCTTCTTTTCGATAAACCACATATTCGTCTGCTGACAAGCTTGCCTGCCAATTAATAATAGACCCTGAATAATCCGGGGTTATGACTATATTTTCCGGTTTTCGCGGTGGTATACCGGATGGAGTTTCTATCGCTCCTGTATCTGAAAGGGTATCACCTGTCATGGTTATTATTTTTATCTGGTAAAATATCGACTGGTTGATTTTAACATCAATCAAAGTAAATCTCGGAATTGTATCGGTGTGGCTTGATACAAGTGAGTCTGGGTGATATCCGGCCTTAATGGTGAAAATCTTGAAATCGACAGTTATTGTACATCGGATTGATCCTGTGGAGTCTGTGAAATCGAACGCATTCCAGACAGAGTCATAAGTTATAAACCTTGTTTGCGGCTCACGCATACCCAGAATACCACCATCTCTTGTACTGCAATGAAATGATGATAAGGTGATTATTGACAATACAATTATCAGAGGAAAAAGGAGCGTAAATTTAAAAAATCCGATGTTCATTATATCCTGCCAATAGGTTCGGTATTTCAGAAAAAGATGGAGATGGAAAAACCAAGCGCACTCGCACCGCAGACAGCATATAGCAGATTGCGGTATCTGGAGTTCTTATCGGTTTTTTCAGTTTGCCTGGTATAATTATCGTACGTTGATTTTATGTGCTCATTATCTGCGTTCAGGTGAATACTATAAAGTTTTTCTTCACTAGATAGACCTTTTTTCACCTGTTCATTCATTATAAGGCCCCCAATAAAACCCACAATTGCAGTGTTGCCAAATAATAATAATCTGGCACCACGGAAATGCTGCTGATTGAGGCTTTTGGGAAGCGGTTTGACAAGAGAAGATCTTTCGGCAACCTGGGGAATCTGAATTCCGGGATAATCCGGTGCGATAGCCGATCTAACCGGAGTGCTGCTTTTAAAATCAGTAGCGGAAATGTGTTCCGGTTTGGACATCGATATCTTCTGTTCTGTTTTGACGGTATCAGAATTCAAAAATGTCATCTTTTCTGCACCGGTTATGCTTTGTGTGCTATCCGATAAGATATCTTTTTCATCCGAAGTATCTGAAGTATCTGAAACAGTCAAGGCAGAATCTACCTGAACCATAGAATCTATCTGGCAGGGAGTTGTATCACTCATTGATTTTATTGTGGTATCTGCGGAAGTGTCAGTCGCATGTTTATCAGTAGCTACCAGTTCCGGTTGTTTGTGTGAGGTGTCTACCGGGACTGAATCTGAGGATATATTAGCTGGAACAGGTAATATATCGGCTCCACCTAAGCTTTGGGAGATTAATCCGGTAAGCTCATCTATAATATTTATCAGGGCTTTGGATACACCTTTTAATTGACGGTCAAGGCCGATTAGTTGTTTACTTTCCATTAGATCGTGGAGTTTAAATGACAAAACAAGAGATGTGCTGTCACCGGAAAAAGATCCCGATACTACATATCTGGCACCTACGATAGAGGCAATTTTTTTCATACATTCATCACTGCTGCAGTCATCCATTTTTAAAACACTGCTCAGATAACGGGTGCCAATGGCATTAAAACCGGCATTTTTAAGCTTTTGAATGAGATTGTCGGAGAAATCGTTTCTGATTTCCAATAAACTGGAGTCGATGGTAAAAGGAAGTACTACCAGGCTTGCCGTCGTTTTGATGGGATAAGCATTAGATGTCAGGGTTACTATTACCAAAAAACAGGCACAAAAAAATTGAATGAGACTGGATGAGAGTATTTTTTTTATCATAGCATCTTTTCTTAGTAAAAAAAGGGCTTTAATCTGTGAACGGAAAATACTTCTTGACCGCAAATTGTCTTAACCTGAAATTCGTATTCAAGTGCGGGATTTAGGTTCATGAAAAATATGCCGGTAACGATAGGGTGGCTGTTTCCAATATAAATTGATCAATTCCTGAATAACAATGAAAACCTAAATCGTTTGTTTTAGCTGAAACTGATTTTTATCTGGGGGGGTAAGAGACGCCTTAGAGACGTCTCTTTAAATATTGGTAGTGCGGTCGCTTCCAACCGCATAATTTCAGGCAAAATACTTTACTGGTTTTGGCGGGATTTAAAGACTACTACTGCCAATGGTGGAATAATAACGAGTATGGATTGTTTTTTTCCATGCCAGGGGACCTCTTCTGAAGAAACACCTCCGGCATTTCCAATGCCGCTTCCACCATAAACACTTGCATCGCTATTAAGAATTTCCTCCCAGTAACCAGCTAAAGGCACACCGACTCTATAGGCCTGACGGGGCACTGGAGTAAAGTTGCAGGCAACTAAAACTATATCAGATGGATTGGTACCTTTTCTGATAAAAGTTAGAGTGCTGTTTTCCCAATCATTACAATCGATCCATTCGAAGCCCTTTGGATCAAAATCGTATTCATGAAGGCATGGGATATTTTTGTAAATGGTATTTAGATCTGAAACAAGTTTCTGAATTCCATTGTGACGTTCCCACTCGGTAAGGTGCCATTGAAGGCTATGGTCATGACTCCACTCATCCCATTGAGCAAATTCACCACCCATAAAAAGCAACTTTTTTCCCGGATGAGTGAATTCATAAGCCAGAATGAGTCTGAGATTAGCCAGTCTTTGCCAGTCATCACCTGGCATTTTGTTTACCAGAGAGCCTTTACCATGGACCACTTCATCGTGAGACAGTGGCAGGACGTAGTTTTCAGTGAATGCATAAAGCATGCTGAAAGTGAGTTCTCCATGGTGATATTTTCTGTAAACTGGATTTTTACTCATGTAGGTGGTTACATCATGCATCCAGCCCATATTCCATTTCATTCCAAAACCAAGTCCACCTACGTAGGTAGGTCTTGAAACCATAGGCCAGGCAGTTGATTCCTCTGCTATTGTTTGTACGTCTGGGAATGCCTTGTAAACTTCCTCGTTGAACCTTTTAAGAAATGCTATGGCTTCCAGATTTTCTCTTCCGCCAAAACAGTTAGGTATCCATTCACCTTCATTACGTGAGTAATCTAGATATAGCATTGATGCTACAGCATCAACACGTAAACCATCTGCATGATATTTTTCCAGCCAGAAAATTGCACTGCTTAGCAGGAAGGCCTGTACTTCGTTTCGGCCATAATTAAAAATGAAGCTCTTCCAGTCTGGATGAAAACCTTTTTTCGGGTCTGCATGTTCATAAACACAAGTGCCATCGAAATAGGCTAACCCATGTTCATCGCCTGGAAAATGGGAAGGTACCCAGTCTAAAATAATTCCGATTCCCTGTTGATGAAGATAATCGACTAGACACATGAAATCCTGTGGTGAACCATAACGACTGGTGGGTGCAAAGTATCCGGTGGTCTGATAACCCCACGAACCATAGAAAGGGTGTTCCATAACCGGAAGAAATTCTACATGAGTAAAACCTTCTTTTTTTATATAATCGGCCAGTTCCGGTCCAAGTTCCCGGTAGGTTAACCAGCGATTTTCATCTTCCAGCTTTCTTCGCCATGATCCTATATGAAGCTCGTAGATGGAGATTGGCGCATTGAGTGCATTATTTTTTTTGCGGTTTTTCATCCATTCTGAATCATGCCACTCATAATCCAGATTCCAGACGATGGGGGAGGTTTTGGGAGGCTCTTCCCAGTATAGCGCAAAGGGATCGCCGCGGTTGGCTTTATATCCATTGACATTAGACTCTATGTTGAATTTGTAAAGAGCGCCCAGGCCGATTCCAGGCAGGAAACCTTCCCAGATTCCTGAACTGTCCCAACGGGAAAACAGTGGGTGAGTCTGAGTATTCCAGTAATTGAAATCTCCGACAACTGATACTCTTTTAGCATTGGGGGCCCAAACTGCAAAATATGTTCCGTTCACCCCTTCAACTGTCATCGGGTGTGCGCCCAGCTTCTCAAACAGCCTGAAATGGTTACCTTGCTTAAAAAGATAGATATCGTAATCTGAGAACAACGAGACACCGCTTTTTACTCGCTGTTCCACCTTCTCTGCAGTTTTTGCCTTCATCATATCTCCCTTCATATCGAATGTATTCAGTATAATACGCAAAACAAACTGCTGCTGGAAAAACAAAGCCGCATTTGAGAATGGAAACCGTTTAATGATTTTTTAACTCAGGAATTCCCCTGTGGCGAGATCAAATTTTCAACATCAAAATTTAATAGAACCGCTGTAGATGTATAAGCAATTTACGATCCTGTTTTATTGATGAGGTATTTCTAATATAGTTCGAGGAAATGATAAGATGTTGATTTAGTTTCATATCCTCGCAAAGCGACAATTCCCTCACGATTTTTGCCTCTGGACCCGAAAATTAGCTGAAATTCCTTTCATTTAAACTGTTGTATATTCTAAATCCTTTTATATATTACGATTATCGATAAATGAAGTCACTATTTTAATTGGAGTACTATTATGAAAATTTTTTTATCGATAATGATAGTATTTTTCATTTCATGCGATCTGTATAATCAGTCTGGGAATTTAAAAAAAGCCAACAAGGCAGAACTGCTTGGCAATTACCCGGAAGCCCTGAGTCTTTACACCGAAACCTTGCTTAAAATCACTTCAGCTGCAGATGCCCCGGATGCCTACCGATCCAAATTTGTGCAAGCGGACTTATGGAAAAAAGAAATAGAAAAACACATTATATGGCTTAATACTCCTGCTGAACAGTTGAATAAGGATTTTAATAAGACAATGGAAGCAGTGCTGCGATGCGCAGATAAAGTGCATACAGAAAACTCACTGGCTAAAATCAAAATTCAAAAGTATTCAGCTGATCAATTCGGAAGCGACTGGAAAGCTATATTCTTTGATCCAATGATTCAGGCAGATGCTTCTTATGCTTCAATTTTAAATAAAAACTATAATGATAATTTTTCCATATTTACCCTGACAGCTCCTGCAAATTATAACTATGATATCAACCTTATCAATAAAAATACCGGAAAGAAAATCACTTTCAAACTCTTTCCCGAATCCAGCAGATCAATACTGATCGTTCCAGGGGAGTATCTGTTAATCTGCAGAAGTACAATCACTTTTCAAACAAATCAGGTCTGGTATTCTCAGTATTCAGCATTTCAGCTGACTTTTCCACAGGAGGCTTCAAAAATTACCTCTCAACTGAGAACAAGCGTAGCAAAAGAAAGAATCAGAGGGTAATCAGATAAAATCAGAAAAAATCAGAAAAAATCCTATCCGATTTCTTCCGATTGTTTCCGATTGTCTCCGATTTAACAAAAGTTATTTTTTTACAGTTTCTGTCTTGGCTGGGTTGGCCAAATCGATTTGTGTAGTGACACATTCAAGAATGTTTTTTACCTGAATGTTGGTAAGGGTGACCTTAGCTTTGGCAGACCAGCCAGGATTATAGCTGGTTTCAGCTCCGTTTGGACCAAGCTCATTTTTTATGCATGCAGACAGGTATCTGGATGTCTCTTTGGATTTTTTAGCGTATGGAAGCAGTCTGGTAGTTGCCCTGGTTATTGCTTCCTGAACTGCAGCCTGAACAGCCTGATCAAGAGTGGGTCTGGTAGCAGAACCATCGGCAAATATTGATGGAAGCTCTTTTTCCGTTTTTTTCTGTGGCGGTTTCCCTTTTGAATAATCCCAGGTGTAATCAGTTTTCAAACAGATGGTTTTATTATTATCCAGGGTTATATAAAGGTCTTCTTCACTACCATCGGTTACCGAAAAATGAGCAAATCCCCAGGTGTTATCCTCATGTAATATCGCTTCTCTACCATCATCCAGTGTTAAAATCATGTCACCTGCTGAAACATTGAAAATCAGAACGGCTAATAATCCGGCCATTAGTATAAAAAACCTCATGTGTTACTCCAATCTTTTGGTTTCCAAAAAGTTTGATTGTTGAAGTATAACTTCAAACAGATGATTCTTTAGTGATGAATCGTCTGTTCAAGATATAATATAGCTAAATTTTATTGGGGAGTTGCAGTCCTTCTGAGCAGTTGATATTATTACTATTAAATGGTGGCTCAACAGAGCTTGGTATGGTGCTTTGATCAGTTACAGATTTATGCACGCTAAAAAGATATTATTTAACAAAGAATAGTCTGCTTCAATTATGAAAAAAGAGCTGAAACTGAGTGTGGTTGTCGCTTCACACAGACCACAGATGATATGCGGTCTTCTGGATGCATTACAGAATCAGAATTTAAGGAAAGATTTTTATGAAACAATCGTGGTATGTGATTATCATTATCAGAACCTTGTAAACAGATATAGTAATGTCCAATGGTTTTTTGTGGATGACCATAGTATAAGTGCCAAAAGAAATATAGGAGCCGCTAATGCCAGAGCAGACATTCTGGCTTTTACCGATGATGATTGTATACCTGAGCGCAATTGGATTTCTGAGGGGCTTAACTACCTTCAGGTCCATAAAAATTGTTCTGCTGTGGAAGGTTTTACTTCCATGGAAAAAAATACTCACAGTATAGGAATGTACAGGGAGGCAAAAAGACTTGAAGAGCCGTCAATGAGAACCAATAACATCTTTTATCGAAAAGAGGCATTCCAGAAGGTAGGCGGGTTTGACCAGCGGTTTACAGTTCAGAGAGAGGATGCTGATCTGGCATTTTCTGTTCTGGAAAAAGGGGGACAGATAGACTACTGTGCAAACATTAGAGTTGAACACCGATTCCGGCACTGGGAATACTGGGATTTACTTAAGAACTGCTGGAATAGAAGATTTGATCCACTGTTATTTAAAAAACATCCCGGCCTGTATCGTAAATATATCGGATCACCATTTACGCCATCAATCATTTTTCAGCTGTTTGCATTTGCTGTATATGGAGTGGCACTCAAGTTAAAAGTACATAAAAAATGGATATTTATTTTTCATTTTTTGTTAACAGGAGTACTTGGTTTGCGACGTTCTGGCATTTCGCATCTGTTTCATCCGCGTTTTATTGCTGAAATTATCTCTGTGGTGATTTCGCCCTTTGTGGTGATTGCTGCTCTGGTAAATGGGTTTATACGGTTCAGAAAAGTGTAACGGGCTCATGAAGATCGCTTTTTTCAATAAAAATCTTCCATCCGATCAGCCAAATGGTGTTTCTATTCAGGTACATTATCTGGCCAATGCTCTTGTAGATCTGGGTCATGATGTAACCTGTTTCAGTTTCAGTCCCCCTTTACTGGACAGCCGTTATAAAGTACATACTTTTTCATATGGTAAAACTCTTTTTTTGTTTCGCAAATTTATTCCGGCAATAAAGTTCAGAACCATTGATTGTACAAAATTCGATATCGTCCACTACCACGGGGATGACTATCTGTGCAAAAATTGCCCCACAAGAGTCCGTACTTTTTACGGATCTGCACTTATGGAGGCAATACATGCCGCGACAATGGCGCGATTTTTTTATCAGGCACTTTTTTATTTATTTGAATGGATCTCCTGTTTTAAGCCCGGGAAATTGATAGGTATTTCGGCAAATACCACTCGAGCGTTGCCTTTGGTAAAAGAGGTTATCCCTTGTGGTGTACCACTTCAGGTTTTCTGCCCTGATAATTCTGTCAGAACCAGTCATCCGTCAATACTGTTCCTGGGTGGCTTACTGGGCAGAAAACGAGGAAATCTTATGATTAAAATATTTCATCAATCGATTTTACCCAGGTATCCTGACTGTACATTGACAATTGTCGGTCCGCAGGCCTGTTCGGGGCCCAATATTAAATACATTTCAAAATTGGAGGAAACCGAGCTTGTCAGGCTATATCGCAGTCACTGGGTATATTGTCAAATGAGTTCTTATGAGGGGTTTGGAGTACCGGTTCTGGAGGCAATGGCCTGTGGAACTGCGGTGGTAGCAATCAGAAATGCCGGTGCAAAGGAGATTGTCACTGACGGATTGGACGGATTCTGTTGTACAAATGAAGATATTGCAGAGAGAATTGTTGAGTTGATCGCCAACAGAGAGCTTAGAAACCACTTTTACTGCAATGGACTGCAAACAGCCGGGAAATACGACATGAGAGAAGCGGCATTGTTATACGAAAAGGAATACCGTTCTTTGCAGTGCAGGTAATACAGAATGCTATACGGGTATTTTTTATAAGAAGATATGGCCTAAATACCTGGATATTGATTTTGCCTTAGAATGCTTCAACCTAAAATCCGCAGTAGATTGACGCGAATAACACGTCCTGATGCGCTGCAAGATCGGGATTGCGCATAAAGATTTTCAGCTATTTCGGTCTTATCACCAGTAGATAAAACCTTCAATAGCTTCAAATCTTTCTGCATCAATATCTTGAGGTTCTTCATCATCATCTACTGCGGTTTTTAGGTTCAAAAAAGATATGGCAGCAAAAGCCGCAAAATGGGGTTTGGGCCAAAAGAAATGCTAATCTGGAATTCCAATGCCATACACAAAATGAACCACTCTTAAACAGGTGCATCTAATATATTAATCCGATATTTGATTTTCAGGGCAAAAATGGAGTAACCAAAGATGTTAATAGAATCAATAATTTTCATATATTCGCTTTTTGGAGTTAATGATTCCGCAGCTGCGGCTCCGGCAATATATCTGTGTCTGGATTCGATGATGAGCATTTCCAAGTTTGATGGCAAATCGCCTCCCAAGCTGGTTTATGGTTACATAAACGGAAAAAAAACAGAATGTATGAGTGAACATGAGCTTAGGGCCAGATTCAGTGAGGTGGAATTTAATCAACAGAAAACTGCCCAACCTGACAGTCAGAAACTGCTGGAGACCAGTGGAAAGAAGAGGAATGCCAGGATTTTAAAATTAAAGGATGCTGTATATAAAGGGAAAAAAGATCTGGCTGGGGTTGATCTGCGTGGTTGTGATCTCAAGGGGGTTGATCTTAGTGGTGCAGACCTGCATAATGCCAATCTTGAATCTGCGGATCTGAGGAATGCAAATCTTTGCAATGCCAATCTGAGGGGAACTTCTCTGGAGTTTGCTTACCTTAAAGATGCTAATTTGAAAAATGCAGATATAACAAATGCCCGTCTTAAAGGAACCTATCTTCAATATGCTAATCTTAGTGGTGTTGAAGGACTGACTTTGGAGCATATCAGGGTAGTGACCTCTGTGTATAACACAATATTTGATTCTGAAATGATGGAGATGGTAAAGGAGTATTGCCCCAATAAATTGAAAGATCCGGGCTGGCAGTGGCGGCCCACAGTTTTTGAAACGGATAGTGTGATTCCGGATAAAGAGCGGGTAAACAGCAAGAAGTTTCGCTGATGGCCTGTTTTTATTTTCTGGAGGTTCAGATTGTTTTATTGGGTGTTCTGGCTACTTTTTATTTTTTCATATCCTCAGTTTCAATAAAGCAGCATCATTTTTCTCAGGCTCTGAACATGATCTTCATTGGAGCTTTTGACAGATACACTATACTGAAAGCCATAAAAGCTATTTACAAACTAAAATTGTCTGAATAATAAGGGCTTTGCAGTATGTGCCAATTTTAAAATTGGCATATATCATGCAGTTATGTTTTAAAGACTATACAGGAGGGTTTCACATGGAAATTGCAAAGGAAGCAGGGTGTAAAAACCTTAAGCTCAGAAATGGTGATTTTTGCATGATGTGGAGATGCAGAAATCTGGATAAGGATTATCCCTGTATTTCCTGTCCAGTAGTGCATGACCTTTCAATCATGGCTGATGCACTTCACATAAGAGTAGATTTATGTGAAGATATTGCGGTAAAAGCTGCCTGAGTTTTTTAGTTAAGGCTGGCGCCAGCTTTAATTCTTAGCGTACTATGTCCCGATTCCAGCTCTTATCTTCGACAAGCAAGCCGCTTTGGGTAATGATATTCAAACCCCTCCAAACAAAACATCAATAAAATTTTTGAACTGATGTGATTTGACTACACCTGTTATTGGTTTGATATAAGTCTTTGATATTTGCATAGTTAAAGAAAAACTGCACAGTTGGGAGATAAACTTGTCGCATAATCCTGCAGTGAAATCCCTGCACCCTCATAAATTGCTTAATCGCTACTGATTCTGTAACTGATGAAAAATCAATGGTTTGTAAAATTGGCACAGTTTCTGCTTAATCTCTCTACTAAATGAAAATACCGGATCGATCCAAAAAGTTACAGATAAAAGACAACATTTCTAATTTTAATCAGGAGGATGTATGACTAAGTTACTTACAGCAGTTGCAGTGTTTGCTTTTGCGTTCAGTTTGTTTGCACAGGATTCCACAGTTGCACAAGATTCCAGAACAAAAGCCAAAGGGGATATGGTTAGAGAGCGTAACCAGTGGTCAGAAAAGGTGGGAAGTGAACTGGCGGATCTTCCTGAAGAAGTTCAGAAGAGATTTAGGGATGCCAAAGATAAAGCAGATGCATTGGGCAGACAGATTCAAGCGATTAAAGTGGACAGTCTGTCTCCTGAAGAGCTAAAAGCTAAGATCCAGGAACTCATTGCTGCCAAAAAGGCTGATGCAGAAGCTCGCATAAAGCTGGCTATGGAAAAAATTGAAGAATACAAAACCGCTCATAAAGCTGAAATAGATGCTGCTCACTCTGATGTAAAAGCACGTATCGAAGCTAAAAAAGCTGAATTAGAGACAAAACGTGCTGAGATCGAGAAAAAGATCGCCGAGAAAAAGGCAGAAATTGCTGCTAAAGAAAAAGCTACCGAATAAATATCCATGAGAGTGCACGATTGGATATTCTTCCAGCTCGGAAAGAGGGTCAGCGAATGCTGATCCTTTTTTTATGGTGCGCCTCTTGTGTAATAAGATGTTTAGGGTGTAGTGAAAAAGACACACCCGGGTAGTTCAAATCATAACCAATTGATATTAAACAGGATAGTTAATTGGTAGCTGAGAAATCAGGATTTATTGGTTCTTTAATTTGTAGGGAAATGACTACAGCTGTTTGCTGTCTAAGATTTCAGCTATGATTTAACTCGTTTTAAATCAATATATTGCAGGCGTTGGTACTTAATTTGCTCGGTTACACTGTGGCTAAAATTGTTTACCGAATCATTGGCTTTGGAATAAGAGATTAGAGTGATATTCTATAATTGGGGGATTTATGATCAGGATCTTTTTTGCAGCTATTATATCTATTAATGCGATGGTGATCTGTGCACAGCAAGAAAGTGCATCGACCCAGCAGGATATTTATGCAAAGATAGAAAAGATGCGTTCTCAGTGGTCAGATAAGGTAGCTGATGAGCTGGCAAAATTACCTGATGATATACAGAACAAAATAGAGGATGCGCAAAACAAGCTTAATGCTGTGGAAAAACAGATTCAAGCACTTAACAACGACAGCCTGACTCCCCAGCAGCTTCAGGTTAAAATTAAAGAGATTATTGTCTTGAAAAAATCCGAAGCCGATGCCAGAATTAAAATTGCTCTGCAGAAAATTGATGACTACAAAGCTGGGCATAAAGCTGAATTGGATAGAGCTCAGCAAGATATAAGAAAAAGGATAGATTCAAAAAAGGCTGAACTGGAAGAAAAAAGAGCAGAAATTGAAAAGAAAATCGCCAGTAAAAAAGCCGAAATCGAGAAGATTGCACCCTGAAAAGAAATTCAGATTTTTTATCAGTAATTCTGATTGAGAAAGGATCAACCACATCTGATCTTTTCTGCCATTTAATACGTCTACAATACCAGGAGATCAAATTATGAGAGTGCCTCTATTTATCATTGGTAAATTAATCGTTTTACCTCTGATATTTCTTTTATTTTCTTCCAGTATAGCGCAATCCAGCTATACCAACAAACGTCTAGGCTTTAGCATAGAGCTGCCGGCCGGATGGTATGTGATAAATGAATCTGATTCGCAGGATATTTTTTTTGATACCGTTTCCAATGGGAAAACATTTCTGTCTGTATTAAGACATCAAATCGATACTAACATAGAAGAATCATATTGGACTAAATTTCATTTTCTGATGTACCTTTCAATAACTCAGGAATGGGCAGACCCCTGGGGCACTATTCTGGCACTGGATTCCTCTCAAAGCAGCACTATTGATGGGACTTGGGCACCGCAGGCTTTCGCGCAGTTTGTTTCTCTGGACAGTGTAAATAGTAACTGGGCTGAGTACATCATGTTTACAGCTAAATATCGGGGCGGTTACGAAATATATGCAATAGGTGATACTTTGGACTTGAAAAGCCGTGGGGGAACTTATTCTCAAATTTTCCAGACTATATCTTTTTCTGCTCCATCATCAATAAAAGTAAACCGTAAATTAAGTTACAAAATGGTTACTGATAAATATGATCAGAAAATATTTGATCTTTCCGGCAGGTATGTTTCATCTTTTCTGCTAAATAGGAATTGTTCTGCAGTTTTTATAAAGAATAAAGAATCATTTGTTAACAATATACGGTCCTGCAGAGGCAGATAAATATCTGTCCCCTTATCCAGAAAGGGTAAATAGTCACTGTGCAAAATTGAATCAAAAAGGCCGTTCATGCTTCGACTCTGCTCAGTACGAGCGGCCTTTTGCATAACTTACTCAAATTATCGTAATGTAAAGCAAACAGAAATTTTGAACAGATACTAAGTATTATTTGCCTGAAATAAAGGTAAATGTATATTTGCCCTTACAAATATAGATGGCGTGGTGAAATTTGCCATTATGGATAGAATATAGAATAAAAAATGAAATGTCCTTTCCGGCTTCATCTGATACTTCACTGTCTGTTAATTTTAATTCCTCTTTTTTTTGTTGTATATGCAGATCAGAACTCCATCGATGTAAATAAAAAAAGTGCATATCTGGCTGAAGCAGAAAATCTGATAGAGAAAGAGAATTACGAAGAGGCTCTTATCTCATATTTTCTGGCCTATGATTTAGGATTGCCCAGGGACAGTCTTTTTTATTTGTGGGCTGAGTTGTATTTAAAAAAGGGCGATCTTGACAGTGCACTTGCTGTGAATCAGTCTGCACTGGAAATGTGCAGTGCAGCTTTAAAAAAAGAGTTACTTAAACAACGTTTTTCCATTTATGTGTTTTTAGGAGCAGATGAGGCAGCACTTAAAATTTCCAGAGAACTGGGTGAAACAGACTACAAAATTAAACCCGGAATAACTCCCTATTTAAATACCGGTATTAATCTTAAAGGCGAACAGGAAAAGCTTTCCTTATCAGATCCTTCATATTGGACTCACTCCGGATCAGCCAAGGACCCTGTCAATAGAGTGTATGGTACATATTATTTGTCAGGTAATATTAAATTCACTGATTTACCCGCAAGATTTCCGGATTTCTCTCTGGGAACCGTTTTTCAGTTAAGGAGAAATACTGAGCTTTCTACCAAAACGGCGTCATCTGCATTTGATTCTCTTTCCATAGAAAGTGGGGGTTATTACCGGTTGGATAATCTTTGGGATAGACTGGGAGTTGAACTGCGAACTGTATATAATCAGGACAGCTATAAGACCAGAAGATGGACTCACGGGCTGGTTTACAGCTTTCTGGCCTCTGAAAAGATATTTTCTGTTGGTACATATAATATTGCACTAAAAGAGGGCAGGCACTATGATTATCAGCAGGGTTTTATTTCTGTGATTTTTGACATTTTAAATAAAACTGTTGTCTCATTTTCACCATCGCTCAATCTATCCTGTTTTTTCACCAGAAATGAACCGGTAATCGATGCCTCTTATTCATCATTTGTTTATGTCGATGTCGCACAAGTACAGCCAGATAAACTACCATTGTTCTATCTTGATGCCCAAAAACAAATGCCTTTGGATACCAGTGGGCTTAATAAACCTGATATGATGAAACGGTTTTTATATGCTGCTCAGATTGAAAATGGCAGTACTCCTGTTATCCTGGAAATGCCATTAAGTCATTTTCGTATTGAACCGGTGCTTAGTGCTGCCATCTCTCTACATAAAAAATGGACAGTAAAACCTGCTGTCAGATGGGGATTGGATATTTATAATCAAATTTACCGCTGGAATAAATTTTACAATGTTGAACAGTACATCGGTTATGTGGCATTAAATTGCAGTGATAACAGCTATTATCAGATAATTGGAATGAATTCAGTGGGGCAGATTGATATCGAACTTGGGGAAAAAATAGGATCATCTTATTCTCAGAGACGATTTGACACCGATATTCAGGGCTCAGTTTCAATTGGGCATACATTCAAGCGGGCAGGAAATATTATTTTTTCATTAGAGTTAAATAAATCCTGGACCAGTCTTCCTTCGGACTGTCCTGTAGAAATAAACGACTGGTCTGTTGCATTTACTACCGATTGGCAATGCTCGATAAATTTAGGAAAAAGAGATGATTAAAAGATATTGGAGATTTGTACTATTTGCAGCTGTGATGTTGTTTTTCTGTAGTGAAAACTCGGTAAAAAGAGGTTACCAGAGTCTTAATCTGGGTGACTATGATATGGCCATTGGTTTTTTTAACGAAGAGCTCCATCGTAATCCAGGGGATTTCGGAGCCAGAGTGGGTTTAGGAAAAGCATTGCTTCAGAAATCATATGCTACTGAGCAGGATACCACCTTGTGGCATCAGGCTCTTATTCAGCTTCAGGCTGCCAGGTCCATAGAAAACCGTGATTATCTGAATACGCTACTCAGAGATGCCTGGATAATCTATGGAAGAAAAAAACTGGCAGCAGAGGACACCATGGCTGCGCTCACTGCTATGACATTTGCATTGGATTATGATCCTGCCAGCGCCGAAGCGCTAAATCTCAGCGGTATATTATTCTCTTCTTTTGGTCTGACTCAGAAAGCAGAGTCCCTGTTTGTTGCAGGAAGCAACAACTCGAAGTCCAGCCGGGAGCTCCAGTTTAATCTGGGCATTCTATATTTTTACCGTCAACAGTATGGAGATGCTTTGCGCATCTGGAAATCAGCCAGTCTTTACGATAGTTCAGATATTGAGCTTAAGCAATGGATTGCTCTTGCAGAAAAGAAAAATGATGGAAAACAGGCACCATGAAACTTCCACCCGGATTTGATACACCTGTTATCATTGGCAAGGGGGCCTATGGCACCGTCTACCGGGTCAGGCAGAAACAGCTTGACAGGCAGGTGGTCATTAAAATGATACCTTTTTCAAAGAGAAAATTCAGGAACCGTCATTTTCAGGAAGCTGTAACGCAGGCTCAACTTCATCTTCCATGTTTCCCCCAGGTTTATGATGTTTTTATCTGGAAAGAAAATGTCTGCATTGTGATGCAATGGGTGCGCTCACTGAATCTGCACAAATGCACCTCTATTTATCAGAATAATGGACTTCGACTGGCAGTAGCTGAGGGGGTGATAAAAGCGGTCAGCGCAATTCATGACAGTGGATATGCTCACAGAGACATAAAACCGGCAAATATCCTGATATCTGCAACAGAAGGAGTATTTTTAATTGATTTTGGATTCTCCACTAAAAACATAAAAAACAGTATTGAAAATAACAGTATCAGGGGTACAAAGGGTTATTTGGCTCCCGAAATACTGGAGCGGCGGGACAATACAGAAATCGATTATTTCCGTGCCGACTGTTATGCTCTGGGGATAGTGCTTAATAATATTCTTGGATATGATAATCAATACTCTGTTCTGAAAATGCTTACAGACCCGGATCCTTTAAAAAGGCCGGCTAATGCAAGCGAGGCTTACCTGTTGTGGAAAGAACAGGTTAACAGCAGCGAACTATCAGGGTTTAGCGCACAAATCGATCCCTGGATCCGCCAAAACCAAAGCAATACCCTTTTTGATTCTGCATGTCAATTAATGAAACTGCACAGATATAATGAGGCATACCGGCTTTGTCTTGAGACTCTTCAGGAAATACCTGATAATCCTGAAGCTTTAAAAATGATAAGTTCATTTGGATATATTACTGCACAGAAAAGAGTCAGAAATCGCATATTGGCTTCTGGTATCATTTCAGCAGCAACAGTTATCATCATGGTTTCTTATCTGATTATTAAGCAGCAGCAAAAGTTACATAATTCAGAGTTCGCCTCTCTGTCTTACTCTGATCAGAAAATTCTTCATCATAGCAGCCAGGCCCATGAAAAAAAAGTCGTCAGTATTCAATACAAATATCATTATTCAGAAACACCTTCATTTACCTCTGATATTTATTACAGGGTAAAAAATGTGAATTGTCTGATTTATATTGATGGTAAATTAATTGGTGAAAGCGACCCTGAAAAGCCGCTTATTCACTGCAATCTACCTGCTTCTGAAGGATACCGGTTGTTAATTACCGGAATTGATGGTGAGTTCATTAAAAGTGAACATCTGAAAGCATTACCTTTCAGTAAAATTTATATTGATGTGGTAAAAAAAAGAGAATGAGAAAGGTTGGGTAATGGATACCGGTACAAACATTGCGACAAAGGGAATCTGTCTGGTATGCAGGGAGAACTCCAGAATATATCAATTATCAGAGCGGGTAATCACCATCGGTTCCAGCTCAGAGTGCTCGATTCCTGTAAATGTCCGTCCGGCTGATACGTTTGCAGTGCAATTGCTTTTTGCAGAGGGAGCCTATACTGTTCAACAGCTTTCCCCCGGCATACGGTTAATGGTCAACAATAAAAAAGTAAAAAACAGTTCACAACTGGTTCATGGTGACATTATCACTGTTGGAGAACTGAATTTCGAATACAGAGAAGCGGTTGATCAGAATCAGAATGCATCCGGTAACAACCCCCTGTTTAATGTGATAAAGATACTTGCCTCGCTTATCCGTAACCGTGATCAGGACCTTTCTGAAGAGCTGGTTGCCAGTGTTGCAAGGCTTTTATCCTGTGATGCGTCAAGGCTGGTTGTCTGGGATGAGGCTTCTCAGAAACACACTACCATCGCCACATTTCCCTCAAATGCACCTTCGGATCGTTTCTCCAAAAGAGCAATAGAGTGGGCCAGAACCGAAAAAAAAGCGATTCTTATGCAAGATTTTGACTGGAGAGAAGATGAAGGTCAGGCTAACTCTCTGGAAACTAATTCTGTATCCTCCATTATCTGTACTCAGCTTAACGGTGGTGAAGACATCCTGGGATTTCTTTATCTGGATAGAATGAAAGGAAGAAAACAATTTGACAATTCTGATAAGCAACTCTGTGATGCCCTGGCACCTCTGTTCTCAGAGATTTTAATTAATGCCAGGGAACGTCAGAATCAGGCCAGAACAATCGCTCGACTCCAGGAACTCAAAACAAACGGTGTTCCGGGATTTATTTATCAGAGCGAGAGTATGAAAGATGTTATTAAACAAGCCAATACTTTTGCTCCTACAAATGCACCAGTTCTTATTTTCGGTGAAACTGGTACCGGAAAAGAACTTATGGCCCGTTTTATTCACCAGCAATCTACACGTGCTCAAAAACCCTTCAGAGCCATAAACTGCGGAGCCATTCCTGCTAATCTGATTGAATCAGAGCTCTTTGGTTATGAAAAGGGAGCCTTTACCGGTGCAGTAAAAAGAACAGAAGGACTTTTTGAGGTCACCAATGGCGGTACAGTATTTCTGGATGAAATAGGTGAAATGCCTCTGGACATACAGGTAAAGTTACTCAGAGTGCTGCAGGAATCTGAAATTACACGTCTGGGTGGACACGATCCCATTACAGTTGATGTCAGAATCATCGCTGCCACTAATCGTGATCTGGCTGTTTTTGTTAAGGAATCCAGATTCAGGCAGGACCTTTATTTCAGATTGAATGTATTGTCAATTACCATACCGCCATTGCGATCACGGGATCATGACATAATAGTACTTGCAGAATATTTTATCGACTGCTACTGTCAGCAGTTTGGTTTGGAGCACAAGAAACTCTCTGCACAAGCTCATGCTGCGCTTCTTTCTTATCAATGGCCGGGAAATGTAAGAGAACTGGAGAATAAGATTCAGAAAGCAATTCTTCTCTCTACGCAAAACCGGATCGAAGAGCAATTTTTATTCATATCACAATCCGACTGCGCACCGGCTCAGCAAACGTCTCAAAATGTACAAACCCTTAAAGAGATCAGGGTTGCAGCAGAGAAAAAAGGCATTGAAGATGCTCTGGGAAAAACTGCCGGAAATATCTCCATGGCTTCAAAACTGTTGGATATCGATAGGGCCTGGCTTACCAAAAGAATAAATGAATATCAGATTGATGCAGATCAATATAGGGGACAATGATTGACAAAAAGCAGTAGTGATGCCCTATCAGAGGGCGCCTGTATCATCCTGTCAGATACGGCCTGTCTTTGGGCCATGCTTTCAGTGCCTGACGCAAAATTGCGAACTCGCCGATATGATAGGAATTATGTGATGATGCGGTCAGAAGTTCCCTGAAAACAGTATACTCGGGGGCATGTGCAATAGGGCTGAAAAGATCGATCGACTGGTCAGATGCTATTTCCTGAAGAGAACACAGATCTTTTTTAAATAAGCTGACTGTAGTTTCCCATTTTCTTTTATCTGACAGTTCGTTTACCCTGGGGCGATAACCCGATGGCCAGTCTGGGGAAACATGTTTAGGATTTATTATAAATTGAAGAATATCCCATTGAGAAATGCGCATATGTTCGAGGAAATGCCAGGGGGAATAGTGGATCTCAGGAAAAATTGAGTTTATTAGTTCGATGGGAAAGTCCGCTACAGCTTCTTCAAAACTCATGTGCGCATTTCCACCATCGAGGTTGATCACAAGTTCGTTTCGGAGTTTTCTGTGTTGTTGGTCCATCGTTTAACCTCTCTATACTTTTGGGATTAGCAAAATACTTTCCATAAAGTTGCAATAACAAAGCTTCTGCAGATTATCAACATTAGGGTAAGAGTGATGGTATTTCAAGTCTTGCATTATATATATTTATTGTTCCCTGAGTATCACACGATGGCAGAAACTTGATATGAAGTCAGCTCCTTTATTTCTGATCTATATAATCTCCGTTACTGTATTCTGGCTTTTTAGTAATCCGTCCAAGGATCAATTCGAAATCTCTCCAAGTCATACTGTAAGCCATTCATGCTCTCCAGTGCAATCATCTCACAGTAGCGATCTGATCCTGGAAATGCCACAGAATGAAACTCCCGGTTTCTGGGTGCTTCCAAAACCTGGTAATCGTTACAGATTCATACGAAAACCGGTTTTCTGTATTGGGATGCAGATCAAAATGGATCAACTTGTATTTCAGAGTCACAATCCTGCATACAGTTTACCCTCTGTAGCAAATAGGCCCGGACTACCTCTATTCCCGCTTCGTATTTAGACTACCGTTAATTCCACTATAAATGGTTGATTGATTCTTAACTGTAAGATTGACAGAGGGGATAGTCTATACTATTTCCTAAATTGATATTGAAAAAACAATCAGGAGTTGGTTATAAATGAATGCAGATATAAAGAAGCCGGATGGCCGGAATAATCTTGAAGACAAAGAGAAGTTCAATGATATGCGACTTGATAAAAATGGCGAGAAAACTACATTGAAAACTGAAATTGCCAGAAAAGTAACGTCATTTCAGAAAGGTGGAAATATCAATTTTTTGCAGCATGATATCATGGTGATTGCTTGTGCAGATAAAGGCGATACAAAACCATACATGGCTGAAAATGCACTTTCTAATACTGGAGTAAACTGGAATATTCTATCGATCAGGGGAAAACAGTTCCTTGATGATAAGCCGGAGATCCTGAGATTTCTCAAACCTCTGAACATTGTCGCTGCTGCAAAGAAAGCCGGTGTTATCAATAAAAATTATGGACAGAACACTGTTGGTTTAATACTGATAATTTTATTATGTACTGTTATTTGCGGAATGGTTTTCATCTTTTCTGATGGAAATTCCGGCAGAAATTTTTCATTGGTTCAGTTATCAGGAACACTGCAGAGCAGAGGTTTTATAATCAGCTGTGGCATTGGCAGTATGGCAGGGTTGCTAATACAAAGAGTTCTATCTAAGCGGCATTTGATAAATGATGCTAATTTAATGAAAAAGATTATTTCTTATGCTGATCAGATCGATTCCAATGCAGAAATCAGCAGCGTTTTTCTTGAAAATGTAAAAGAGGAAATCCTTAATTTGCAGATGCCTCTGGCTATAGTGGTAAGGGACCATGAATTTCTGGATGTATTTACCAAAAGACTGCTGGCTGATATATTAACTGTTGAAAAAGAACAGAATATCGGGTTGATCTTATGGATTTTAATGGATTACGAGAAATCAGGAGTTGAAAATGAACTGGTGTCACTTATAAGTAAAAAGGGTAAGACAACATCATTTTCATATCAGAATTATCGTTTTGAGAGTTACGTATAATTATTATTCCGACAATTAAATATTACCTATTTTTTAAATTGTAATGGGTTAAAAGTTTTCATTTACGCTCATACTGAGCAGGGCTTGAGTCTTCGAAAGACCTAGTCGAAGTATGAGTAATATTTAATTGCCGCAGTAATAGTATCTATTCAAAATTGAGCTACATCTATCTGATCCGCTCTCCTTCGATACGATCATCGAAGACTTAGATCTACAAGGATGAGCGGCTTATGACCTCAATTTTGAGCAGAAACAAATTAATGAAAACATAATTGCATAATATAAGACAAAAAGCCTGGGGCAAACCAATGAATCACCCCGCTTTTTGCCCTGAAAGGGAAGAAACGAATTATTTTATGGCCAAATCCCAAAAAAAGGAGAAGTGATGGCTGTGATGATTGTTTTTTTGATAATCGGTGTGGTGTTGCTTTATTTCGGAGCCGAATTGTTAGTTAAAGGTAGTGCAAATCTGGCGATTAAATGTGGAGTATCGCCTCTGGTTGCAGGCTTAACAGTTGTAGCATTTGGGACCAGCGCACCGGAACTGGTGGTTAGTATTAAAGCCGGCTTCAATGGGCTGGGAGATATTGCTGTAGGTAATATAGTTGGATCCAATATTTTCAATATTGCTGTAATACTGGGCATATCAGCTATGATACGGCCATTGAAAGTTCATCTTAATGTGCTTAGAATCGACACCCCGGTTATGCTGGCTGCATCTGTATCGCTTATGGCTATACTTTTCGATTCAAAAATAAGCAGAATAGAGGGAATCCTGCTTTTTGCCGGGATTATTTTTTATGTTGTGTTTACCGTTATTGCTGCACTGAGAGCTGGGGAGACCAAAGCCGATTTTCCGGTGGAACAGTTAATACCGGATAAAAAAGTTAATGCTGTAATGGATATTATCTATGTGATCAGTGGTTTAGGTCTTCTGGTTGTGGGTTCACGTTTCTTTGTGGATGGTGCAGTAGACCTGGCCAGAATTATAGGAGTAAGTGAAGCTATTATAGGACTGACCATTGTGGCTGCAGGAACCAGTCTTCCCGAACTGGCTACATCGGTTATTGCAGCCATCAAAAAAGAGGAGGATATTGCAATTGGTAATATCATCGGTTCAAATATCTTTAATATACTGGCTATTTTAGGGGTCAGCAGTACCATAACACCACTCAGCTCCACAGGGGTGGACCAGATAAGCCTTTATTTCATGCTGGGAACTGCAGTTATTCTACTGCCGTTTATGAGAACCGGATTTGTTCTCAGTAGAATCGAAGGTTTTCTGCTGCTTGCTGTTTATGGTGGATATATGTATTATCTGTGGCCATAGTAAATCTAAAACTGTTAATAATATGTAAAGGATTACAGATATATGAACCGTTATATTAAAAAGAAAATAACCTATTTTATTCAGGGCCTGCTGGCCCTTTTGCCACTTCTTGTCACTGGATATGTGGTATACTTTCTAATATCATTTATAAATGGATTCACCAATCGTATCATAGTTCTTCTGCCGGACTTTATTCGTGATATAAGCACTTTTCGCATAACCATAGAGGGAATCTGTGTGGCCTTTGCTTTCCTTTCAATCATGTTTTTTGGAATGTTAGTAAGGACTGTGATTGGATCGAAAATTCTAAAAATGATAGATGACTTTTTCGAGAAAGTGCCTGGTCTTAACAGAATATACGATGCCACAAAACAGGTAGCAGAAATATTCCGTTCCGGAAATAGACAGTTTTTCACCGAACCGGTACTGGTTCAGTATCCATCTCCCGGCATTTGGGCCGTAGCATTCAATACCGGAGAGGTCAGTCAGACATTTAAGGATGGTTATAGCGATAAATCCTACACAGTATTCATTCCAACTACCCCCAACCCGACCAGCGGATTTTTAGCCATAATGCGTGAAGACCAGATAAGAAAGCTGAATATTTCGGTTGAGGATGCTATTAAGATGATATTAACCGGCGGGATGGTAAAAAACAGCTCAGGTGTAAGCCAGAAAATTGCGATTGATTTATAAAAAACACCGGAGATCGAAACAGATTCGTATTTTTTTTCTCTTCTTTTCGAAAAGTTAATTTTTCAGCATAATTTGAGTAATTTTAGAAAAAAGGCGCTCGTACTGAGCCTGGTCTAAGCATGAGCGGCCTTTTTAATTCAATTTTGAACGGAAACTAAATAGGTTAACAACTGATTTCTCTGACATACTCGAAATAATACCTTCAAAATTTGTCAGAAAATAATCCAGCTCTATATCTGTTATGGTAAGTGCTGGATCTATGCGAAACACCTCAAATCCAGGTCTTTTCACCAGAATGATATGACATTTTAGCAGTTCATTATTGATTCTTTCTGCATACGAAAATTCTTCATTGTTCTCGAATTCGATTGCAATCATCAACCCCCTTCCACGCACCTCTTTGATAATACCATATTCTATTTGAATTTTTTGTAGCCAGTCTCTGATCTGTTTGCCAACTATTGTACATTTGTGAAGAAGATTCTGGTTTTCTATAACTTTGATTACCTCGCAGGCAATTGCTGCTCCCAGTGGATCATTCTGATGCGATTGTGAATAATGAAAATCATGCAGATTTATTCTGTTTAAAACCGAATCGCTAATTACCACACTACTGACTGGATATCCGTTTCCCAGTCCTTTTCCAATTGCTACCACATCAGGTGTAAAATTGTAATGGTTATACCCGAACCATTCTCCTGTTCTTCCCATGCCGGTAGTGACCTCATTGGCAATTATAATCCCGCCATTTTCCCTAACCCTTTTCACTATTTCAAGAATCAGATCCGCAGCAGGAAAATACACCAGCCCCTGGGAGCTTCCCGGTTCAAATACAAATGCAGCAATTTGACTGAAATCAATATCTTCTATATTTTGGCCATTTTTCCAGTCGAAATTTATCCAATGATCTTCAGATCGTTCTCCCGAAATTCCATAAGCCGAAAGGTAACAGTTTTTCATGGTCAGAAGATACTTGCTATCAGAGATACTTTTTGCAATTTTTACAGAATACTCAACAGCTTCACTTCCGGAACACAGAAAAACACACTTTCCGGATATTATTCCGGTTATCTCAAGAAGCTTTTCTGCTGCAGAACTGACAATTGGATTTAAGTAACAATATCCTGAATGAATCATTTTAGCGGCTTGTTCTGAAATAACTTTAGTTATACCGGGATGGCAATGCCCTATAGAGGTACACCAAATACCCGATTCGAGATCCAGATATCGAATACCATCTGAATCAAAAAGAGTGCAATTATCTGCTTTGACAATATTACCTAATCTTAGCTGGTGGCCTGTACTGTTAAAAATATTTTTCATATCTGCTTCACTCTTGCTGCAATTGCCAATTTACGATTTATTGAAAAGAACCTGATACGGACAATGCTGACGTGCCATTGCTACTCTTGTAAATAGAATGATCTGGTTAATTCGCTTTCCCCATTCGATAGTTTAAGAAAATATACCCCGGGAACCATGGGTTTGACCATACTAAGGTAATTGTAACCCTTATCGAGAGAGACTGTTTTGGATGGTGTTATCTCCCTACCATTTACTGAGAATATCCCTGCGCAAATTACCCCGGGTTCTGAAAGATAGATCCCGGTAATGATATGCCCACCTTTAATTCTACAGGAATTATTAGAAAAACGACTAGAAACAGATGCCGTTTTATGCTTGGGAACTATCGGCACACCCTGTTGTACATCAATGAAAAAATTAAAAGTATAAACCAGATCGTAGTCCAGGTTTTTTACCAGTTTGCATTCGGATATTCCAGTTGATGCAGGGGCGGTAACCCTGATGCAAACCCTTCCAGTGCACTCATCCATACTTACCCAGTCTGGTAATATTTTCTGATCGGCATAGCTGGAGTCGTAAGGATTAGAATAGCCAAATGCCCCGTCAAATGTGGGGAAACTTCCATTTTTGCCAACTTCAATCCGGATCGTGTCACCTTTTAAAACCCCATTATTTAAAAAAGTAATCTCTTTAGTGCTATTGATTATCTGCATAGGGTTGCCAATTCCATTAATGGGCATACTTTTACTGAATCCAGTATAACTCAAGTAAAGCGAATCGTTTTTCTTAAAATTCATTCCCGTTCCTATCCTCACCGGCATAAAAAAGTAACCAGTGGTATCGGTGGAATCGGATCCGAAGACAGAAGCATAATGAGTGCTGTTTGTTCTGAAATTGATATTAGCCAGAGGAGCAAGGGATGAATTGTCCTGAACTATTCTTCCATGCAAAATCAATGCTACCTCGGCACAGTAACTAATGGAAAAGCTTAGGACTAAAAAGAGCGGTAAGAAACTGATAAATTGCATAAAGACCTCCAGAGGTGTAACGATGAAGGAATTTTAAATTGTAATCATTGAATAATCCTGAATTTCATAGTTTTGCTGGATGAGTGTGCGTGCATTCAACTTCGATTTTAAGAATAATATATAAAAAAACAGATATGGTTGCTTGTTTATACAGGTTTGCAGTAATGAAATCCGCAAATAAACCTGCATTGCAGTATTTGGATTATAGAAACTTAACCAGTTAACAGATTTTCTACACAAAATAGCAACTTTGCGCTCACCCTGCTTGTTGAATGAGGGGAGGAGAAATAAGACATTTTTAATGGAAACTAATTATTTAGTAATAATGAATTTCGCTGTTTGGAAGACCTTTTGAAAATTCTTAAACTGTTTTTTAAATAGATTTCTTTATACATACGCCCTAAGAGATCAAAACAGGTGTTTTGATTTTTAATATTGGCTTTTGATGAACATCCGGGCAGGATAATATTGGAATAAAAGAAACTTCCAGGTCCGTGTAATACTATACTGTCGGTTGTCGTATTATGGTATTTAAATCTTAATGTTATATCAAAAGTATCCATATTGGAAATAGGTGCATCTTGAGTTTTAACACACCAGATACATGTTCCGAATATAAAATTGTGAAAACTGACTGAATCATTAGCTTTAATAACCAATTTTTGTTCTTTAAATTTAAGGACTGTAAAAAAAACAGAGTCATTTATACTACGAATCCAATCATAATAATAGTAAAGCGAGTCAGTTCCAGCTTTTTTTTGAAAGGAGATTTCAGCATAATCATGGGATCTTTTTCCGTTTATTTTTACTTCTTCAAAAATAGTATCTATCGTTATTATTTCATTGGAATTATTATACATTGTAAGTGTGTCTGAATTTGCGTGATTATCACTTCCTGTAACAATGTAGTGTTTTGAAAATGTAAGCGAAAATGAACTGGTTGCAACTGACAGAATAATCATTGAGATTACAATTTTATTCATCTGGCCACCTCATAAGTTTTAAGGAAAAATGGTAAATATGCGAATTCGCATTGTTTAGTCTTGCCCTTTAAAAAGATAAGGATATTTCCGCCCCAAGTTCCCGATTCAAAACATCTGCTTTCAGGTTAATGGATGTATGATCTCTTCTGATTACCGGGCCGGTGTACTCTAATAAAAAAACTCCGCATACCAGTAAACCAATGCCTGAAGCGGCAATTATTCCACCAGTATACATATAAACATTACGGATCTCTGCTTCATCTTCATCGGAATCAATCTGATATTTCTGGTAATATTTGAAAATCA
>DATAMG010000009.1:0-43288 GCA_036260705.1 Chitinispirillaceae bacterium
ACACAAATCGTTTTCGGTATCTGAGCTTCATAAAAGAATTATTTCTGCTATAGATAATAGAAAAAGCTTGATAAGTCAGTCGAATAACTGTTGCAGACTTATAAATACTGAAGGTGATTTTTTACCTGGATTGATCGTGGATAAATATGGACCCGGTCTGGTGATTCAAATCCTGACTGCTGGGATGGAACGATTCAGGCAAGATATTCTTAAGGCACTCAGTGACTACGCTAAACCACTTTTTATCTATGAACGCTCTGACACCGAATCAAGAACCAGGGAAGGATTGAACGCAGCCCAGGGCTTATTATATGGTAATATTTCTGAAAAAATCCTGTTAACCGAGTCAGGATTAAACTTTGAAGTAGATATAATCAGCGGACAGAAAACCGGTTTCTTTTTCGATCAACGTCCTAATCGTCAACTTTTAAGAAGTTATGCTTCTGGAAGACGGATCTGTGATTGTTTTTCTTATTCGGCAGCATTCTCAGTTAACGCCTTGGCTGCAGATGCGATGCAGGTTGATTCTGTGGACATTTCCAAAAATGCTATCAAATGGGCTGAAAATAACATTGAAATTAACGGCTTTGACAAGCAAAAGGTAAATTTTATAACTGCAGATGTTTTTAAATTTTTAAGGGAAACAGAGAAAAAGTATGATCTGATCATTCTGGATCCTCCCAAATTTGCAAAACATCCCGGGGAAGTTCAGAGGGCTTCAAGAGGCTATAAAGATATAAACCTTTTAGCTATCAAAAAAATCGAAGCAGGAGGCATAATTTTTACTTTTTCCTGTTCCAATGCCATTGATCCTTATTTGTTTCGTCAGATAGTTTTTGCTGCAGCTGCCGATGCTGGGCGCCCGGTGCAAATTTTACATAGCCTTAGTGCCGGGCCAGATCACCCGGTAAATATTGCCCACAGGGAGGGGGAGTATCTTAAGGGGCTTGTTTTGCGTGTATTAGAGTAACAATGTATCGGCTGTTTAAACGTAATGTTTTTTGGAGCAAAAAAAACTTGACTTTAAACTTGCAGTAGATCATTTTATACTTAAGGAGTAGGAAGAACGCTCCATTGCAATCCTTTTTGACCTCGCTAATTCATCAGTTCAATTGATAACCAAATATTTTTCAGGATTTTCAATTGAAAGCTTCGTCTGATCCATTTTGGGCTTGCGAATTCTGATTGAAAAAAACGGGTTAAAAAATCTTCATGTAGTACTCTTCATACATATCTTTCTAAAGAACAAATTTGCGAAGAGAAATATTGATGGTCCAAATGGATCAACAGTAAAATAACTGCAGCATATAATAATATTTCCATTCAATCGAGGTGTCTGAATGAATGTTGCTGAACTAAAGTCAAAATCAATGACTGAACTTAACGATTTAGCCGCAGCCTATAATGTAGGTGAGCATCGTAACCTTCGTCGCCAGGAACTGATTTTTAGAATTTTGCAGGCGGAAGCTGCTCAAAATGGGCAAATGTTTGCAGAAGGTGTATTAGAAATCATGCCAGATGGTTTCGGCTTTTTACGCTCGCCACTCAATAGCTATTTGAGCGGTCCTGATGATATTTATGTTTCTCCTTCTCAGATCAAGCGTTTCTATCTGAAAACTGGAGATACAGTTTCGGGGCAGGTTCGTCCTCCCAAAGATTCCGAACGTTATTTTGCATTACTCCGGGTGGAGATGGTTAACTTCGAAGATCCCGAAGAGTGCAAGAAAAAAATAAATTTTGATGATCTGACCCCACTTTTTCCCAACGAAAGATTCAATCTGGAGTATAACAATAAAGATGTCGCTACCAGAATAATGAACCTTCTGACTCCGATTGGTAAAGGGCAGCGGGGACTGATCGTAGCGCCACCCAGAACTGGTAAAACTGTGCTTCTAAAGAGTATTGCCAATGCTATACTGCATAATCATCCGGAAGTTTTTCTGATTGTTTTACTGATTGATGAACGTCCTGAAGAAGTTACAGATATGCAGCGTTCTGTAAAGGCTGAAATTATCAGTTCAACTTTCGATGAACCGGCTGAGCGTCATGTGGTAGTTGCTGAGATGGCAATCGAAAGAGCTAAAAGACTGGTTGAGCATAATCGTGATGTAGTTATTCTTCTGGATAGTATCACCCGTTTAGCCAGAGCTCACAATACTGTAGCTCCTCATTCAGGAAGGATACTCAGTGGTGGTGTTGACTCACAGGCCTTGTACAAGCCAAAACGTTTCTTCGGGGCTGCAAGAAATATTGATAATGGTGGAAGTCTTACCATAATTGCCACAGCTTTGATCGAAACCGGTAGCAGGATGGATGAAGTAATATTTGAGGAGTTTAAGGGAACTGGTAATATGGAATTGGTTTTGGATCGCAAAATTGCTGATCGTAGAGTCTATCCGGCAGTTGACCTCATGAGATCTGGAACCAGAAAAGAAGAGATGCTTCTTTCTGAGGAAGAGCTCAATCGCATGTGGATCCTTCGTAAATTCCTGGCTACAATGACACCCATTGAAATGATGGAATTTCTAATTGAAAAAATCTCCAGCACCAAAACAAACAGGGAATTCCTTGAGGTAATGAAAAGCTAAATTTGAGCCATAATTGGGGAATATGATGAAAATCGGTATAATAGGCACTGGTAACATGGGTAAAGCTTTGATAGGAGGCTTACTCAGAACTTACAACGATAGCATTTCCATTTCAGCTTTTGACCTTAATCAATCTGCCTACAATGGGTTGCCTGCTGCTGTTAAGACATCTCATCCAAATAGCTGGTTTGAACAGGGCTGTACACCTGATGCTGTTGTGGTATCAGTGAAACCATCCGATATAGGAGCTGCTGTTAGTTCAATCAGTTCTGATAGCAGTTTAATTTCCAGTTCGCTGTGGATCTCTATTGCTGCCGGAGTCAGTATTGCTTCCTTTGAAAAAATACTGCCTGATCATTGCAGAATCTGCAGGGTCATGCCCAATACCCCGGCTTTGATTGCTGAAGGGATAAGTGCCTTTTCTTTGAACAAATTTTGTAGTCCTGAAGATAACTCTCTGGTTGAATCAATATTTAAGGCTTGTGGAAAAGTCATTAATGTCCCTGAAAAAATGATGAATGCGGTTACCGGGCTTTCCGGAAGCGGGCCGGCTTATGTTTTTCTTTTTATCGAGGCATTAATCGAAGGTGGTGTTACTGCTGGCTTACCTTATTATGCAGCTCGTGATTGCGCACTTCAGACTGTCATTGGGGCGGCAAAAATGGTGCTGGAGACAAATGAAAATCCGGCGGTTTTAAAGGCCAAAGTGATGTCTCCTGCAGGTACAACTGCCAATGGGCTTATGGCTCTTGAGAAAAACAGCTTCAAATATTCTGTGATTTCTGCAGTACTTGACGCCGCTAAAAAAGCAGAACAGCTCGGTGGATAATATTCCTGGATTCAAGAATAACACAGACTAAAAAAGTTATGCCCTTATGGAAACGATATTCAAAACTTTTCCCACTATAGGGCATAGCAGTATGGGATTATAAAAGGATGTTATTCGGGTAAAAAAAATCAGGAAACCTCTTTAGCAAGGGGGGTTGGACATTGAGTATCATTTACCCTTTTCCTTAATTCTTTTGAAGCTTCGAAAATCGGTTTAAAACCTGCATCTACTTCAATGTATTCATTTGTTCGGGGATTTCGGGCTGTTCTGGCTCTCTTCTGTTTTACTTTGAACCTGCCGAAACCTCTTATCTCTATGTTATTTCCACCCTGAAGCGCCTTCGCTACCGAATCAAGAAAGCTTTCTACTACGATTTTAGTTTCGACTTGTGTCAGACCGGTATGCTCTGCTATTTTTTCTACAAGGTCCTTTTTGGTTATGTTACCCATGTTCATCCTCCATACTCTTTTAATCTGGGACTTGGCTATATACTGAGGTGTTTCCCCATTTTAATCGTATAAAAATTAGAATACATTTACTTCTCCGTATAATCAAGTTTTTTTTAAACTTAACACTCTGAAACATATCAGGTTAACCAACATGATCAGAAGGCTGATAAGCTATTTATGATCCTATGTTTAATAATTTCAGCTTTTGGTTAGCAATACTGTTGAGCTCATCGATGTTAAGAATTTTTTTATAAACCATTCTGGCTTGTTCGATCTGTTGAACCCTTTCGAAAGCAACTGCTAATTGCAGAAGAATTCGAGTGTTAGATGGTTCCTGGGTTAGGGCTCTCTCAAAATAATGAATTGCTTCCTTGAACATGCTATTTTTCATACAGATTAGGCCAATTTTAAAGTTCGCTTCCACATGGTCTGGCTTTTCTTTAACCGCATTTTTAAATTCCTTAAGTGCATTCAGTGTATCATCTAATCTGCTGTAGTAAAGCTCACCAAGGTTGTAGTGTGTATTAAAATCCCAGGGATTAATGGCGATAGCAGTTTGATAGGATATTCTGGATAGCTCTGAATTCCCCAGATAGTAATAGATCATTCCCAGTCGCGCATGGCTTTTTGAATGAAGCGGATCGAAGTGTATTGCCGTTAACAGATATTCTCTGGCTTTATAATATTTTTTATATTGCATCCAATAGCGAGCCAGTTGGTACCAGGCTTCAACATAGCTGGAATCATGCTGTACTGCTTTTTCAAAAAGTAACTGTACTTTTGAGGAATCCTCCCCAGAGCCAGCTTCAATTTGAGCTATAAAGCAGTATCCTTCGGCTGTTTGTGGATATTTGCTGAGACATTCAACTAATTGTTTTTTAATTTCATCTTTTTTCCCCAGGTAATAAAGAGAAATTGCTTTTCTGGTGCATAATGCGGATATAATGCTATCGGTAAGATCCTGAGGTTCAATACGATCGTAGCTGTCAAATGCTTTCTGGTATTCTCCGGCTTCCAGAAACGCATGGGCAAGAGTTATCTGATTATTTATATCTTTTTTGTTATAGATCAGTATTCGTTGCAGATGGGGAATTGCTTTTTGAGGATTACCGCTTTGTAAATACCGCTCTGCCGTGAATTGATGGGCTGATAAATCTAGTGGAATTAGAGTGGATTGCTGGTTTTCAAGATTTGTATGGGTTTCAGCTTTTACTTTATAATTATTGTAAAACCAGGATCCGCTAACTACTGTCAGGCAAATACTAACCGAATAAATGGTTACCATTTTTAGTATCTTTTTTTCCTGGGCAGAGAAGCCCGTTTTTAATACAGATTTCATGATGCCTCTTATTATCCTGAAGCGGCCCGATATTTGCTGTTACCAGATGTCTTTGCTTAAAAAAGCACATAACATGCCATTCAGTATATCATTGAACCGGTTTATGTTCTATAAAAAAGTATTGACATTATTATCTCAAAGCAGTAATTTTTTTATTAGCACTCAATCGAGATGAGTGCTAATTACAATGGTTATAGCTCATATTTTACCAGTTTTAAAGGAGGCGTTTTCATGAAAGTCAAACCGTTGGCTGATCGAGTCATTATCCGTCCGCTTGAAGCGGAGCAGAAAACCGCTGGTGGGATTATAATTCCCGATGCTGCGAAGGAAAAACCGCAAAAAGGCGAAGTCGTTGCTGTTGGTCCTGGCAAAATCGCTGATAATGGCCAGAAAATCGAAATGGCTGTAAAAAGTGGGGACAAGGTCCTGTATGGGAAATATTCTGGTACAGAGGTTTCCATTGAGGGATCTGATTATCTGATTATGAAGGAAAGTGATATTCTGGCAATTTTCTGATGATTTTTATAATGGTAATTAAACATCATACCTGATAGGAGAAAAATATGGCAGGTAAGCAGTTAGCTTTTGATATTGCTGCTCGTGATAAGCTGATGAAAGGAATTGATACTCTGGCAAATGCTGTCCGGGTGACGCTTGGACCTCGCGGTCGAAATGTAGTACTCGATAAAAGTTTTGGATCACCTACTGTTACAAAAGACGGTGTAACAGTTGCAAAAGAGATAGAGCTGGAAGATAAGTTAGAAAATATGGGTGCACAGATGGTTAAGGAGGTTGCTTCCAAGACTTCTGATGTTGCAGGAGATGGTACAACCACCGCTACTGTTCTTGCTCAGATCATTGCCAGACTTGGTGTTAAAAACGTAACAGCAGGCGCAAATGCGATGGCTCTGAAGCGGGGAATAGATAAAGCAGTAAAGGCAATTATTGAGCAGCTTCATAAAGATTCCAAACCGATTTCTGGAAAAAAAGAGATCGCTCAGGTGGCCACTATCTCTGCAAATAACGATTCTGAGATTGGTAATCTTATTGCCGATGCCATGGAGAAGGTGGGCAAAGATGGTGTAATCACAGTAGAAGAGGCAAAGGGAATTGACACCAACCTCGATGTGGTTGAAGGAATGCAATTTGACCGCGGATACCTCTCTCCTTATTTTGTAACTAATCCAGATACTATGGAATGCGTTCTTGATGAACCTCTGATTCTCATTTACGAAAAGAAAATCAGTGCTATGAGAGATATGCTTCCTCTGCTGGAGAAAGTTGCTCAGATGGGCAGAATGCTTCTTATCATTGCCGAAGATGTTGAAGGCGAAGCACTTGCAACACTGGTTGTAAATAAATTGCGTGGCACTCTCAAAATCGCTGCTGTAAAAGCTCCCGGTTTTGGTGATCGTAGAAAGGCAATGCTTGAAGATATCGCTGTACTTACTGGTGGTATCGTTATCTCTGAAGATGCTGGTTTTAAACTTGAGAATACCACTGTTGATTCTCTGGGTAAAGCAAAGCGGGTTGTAATAGACAAAGAGAACACTACTATTGTTGAAGGGGCTGGAAAGTCCGCAGATATAAAAGGGCGGGTAAATCAGATTCGAAAACAGATAGACGAGACTACTTCTGATTATGACCGTGAAAAGTTGCAGGAACGTCTGGCCAAGCTGGCTGGGGGAGTTGCAGTCATTAATATCGGTGCAGCAACTGAAACGGAAATGAAAGAGAAAAAGGCGCGTGTCGAAGATGCTTTACATGCAACCAGAGCAGCTGTGGAAGAGGGTATAGTTGCCGGAGGTGGAGTGGCCTTGATTCGTGCATCAAAAGTATTAGAATCGGTTAAAGCTGAAGGTGATGAGTCGATTGGAGTTGATATCATTCGTCGTGCAATCGAAGAACCTCTTCGTATGATTGTTTCAAATGCCGGTCAGGAGCCTTCTGTTATTGCCAATGAGGTTAAAAGCGGTAAAGGTGCTTTTGGCTATAATGCTTACAGCAATGTTTTTGAAGACCTTTTACAGGCTGGAGTTATTGATCCTACAAAAGTAACTCGTTCTGCCCTGGAAAATGCTTCCAGTATTGCAGGTCTGGTCCTTACCACTGAATGTGTGATTTCTGAAAAACCCAAAGATGAAAAAGAGATGCCTGCTGGTGCTGGAATGGGCGGTATGGGTGGTATGGGCGGTATGGGTGGAATGGGTGGAATGGGTGGTATGGGTGGAATGGATATGATGTAATATCCAACGGCCTATTTCCGTATTTAGTAGATAGTTTTTCATAATTCCACGGGAGTTATTCCCGTGGTTTACTCTATTTCAGGGCCGTTTTATGGATTCGGAATTTCTTTCAGAAAGAGAACATCAGGTACTGGATGCTATTGTCAGAAACTACATATTAAGTGCATCTCCGACAAGTTCAAGGTATCTCTCGCGGCTTAAAGATTTCGTCTTATCATCAGCATCGATTCGAAATGTAATGTATGATCTGGAGGAACGGGGTTTTATTACTCAACCGCATACTTCGGCAGGTAGGATTCCTACTGATAAGGGATATCGTTATTATGTTGATCGGGTGATGAAATGCTGTGATCTCTCTTCGGAGGCAAAAAGCTGTATTCGTAATGCTCTGGTAACTGCAGATAAATCAGATCTGCATTTTTTATTAGAGGCAGCTTCTCGAGCCCTCAGCAGAACTACCAATCAGCTGGGAGTTATTCTAGCCCCGAAAATCTGCAGTGGCGTTCTCAGGCAGCTTCATCTTTTCCAAATGCAAGATCAGCAATATATCCTTACTATAGCATTGGAATCAGGCTTTTTGAAGACGATGGTTATTGAGTTTAAGACTGAAATTCCGCAGGAACGGCTTGAGTTAGCCTGCCGTATTTTAACCGTAAAATTCGCGGGCAAGACCTTGATGGAGATGTGCAATGCAGATGACAATCAATTCGGGGATATCTCTGACTTCGAATTGGGAATCATTCGCATTTTGGTACCTTCCATCAAAAAAATCGTGGCAAATAATCTGGATGTGGCAGTGTTTACCGAAGGGCAGACAAATGTGTTACTGCAGCCGGAGTTTTTTAATCGTGAGAATGTGGGAGTGGTTATTGAGATTGTGGAGGAGAAAAGATTGTTGATGCATCTTTTTGAAACACCTCACAATGAAAAAAAAATACTGATTACTATTGGTGGGGAAATTCCAGAAGAGAATCTTCAATCATTCAGTATCATTAAGACCAATTACAAAGTGGGAAATATGGTAGGGAGTTTGGGAGTTATAGGCCCCAAAAGAATGCCTTATCCTTTTTTAGTTTCTGCAGTAGAGTATACTGCCCGGGTTTTAGGGGAAATACGTTCTTGATAGCTTATCGGAGATGTATATTATTTATGTCTCCTGAGTTAATGAGTTCTATAAACAAAACTATGAAATAAACCTGAAAATAATTGCAACCAGGAGGAAAATGGACGATGTCAGGTAAAAAGGTAAATGAGGCACAGCAAAATAAAGATAATTCTGCCGATCCATCTTTACAGGATAAAAAAACTGCCGAAAATGAACAGAAACAACAGCAGAATTCCGATGCCCAAAACGTTGCTGAACAACCACCTGTAGAGCAGCAGCCAGAGCAGGTAAAAGAATCAATTGAGGAACTGAAGGCTCTGATCGATAACGAAAAGGACAGATATTTACGGTTAATGGCTGAATTTGACAATTATAAAAAACGAATCAGCCGTGATTATGATCGTTTAGTCGAGTCTGCAAATGAAAAGTTGATGATTGATCTGATTGATGTAAGAGAAAATTTTGACCGGGCAATTCGCAGTGTAGATAACAGCACTGATACACAGAGCCTTTTCGATGGCATTAAACTCATATACAACAAATTCGAATCGGTTCTGCAAAAAAATGGTTTGGAGGTATTTGCATCTACCGGAGATTTGTTTGATCCGATGGTTCATGATGCTCTTATGAAGACTGCAAATCAAGAAATTCCTGAGGATCATATCGCAGATGTTTATGAGAAGGGTTACAAATTAAAAGGAAGAGTAATCAAACATGCTAAAGTGATAGTTTCAAGCGGTCCCCAAAGTTAGAGTTACACATTGAAGCAATTTTTACGGAAACAGAATTATGACAAAAAATGATTACTATGAAATCTTAGGTATCGATCGTAATGCAAGTGAAGATGATATCAAAAAAGCATATCGCAAACTTGCTATCAAGTATCATCCGGATAAAAATCCCGGTGACAAAACAGCAGAAGAAAAATTTAAAGAGGCTACCGAAGCTTATGAAATACTGAAAGACTCCAGGAAAAGAGCTCAATATGACCAGTTCGGGCATGCTGCATTTCAAGGTGCTCAGGCTGGAGGGGGTGGAGGTTTCGGTGGTTTCGGTGGTTTTGATATCTCGGATGCGCTCCGTGCATTTATGAATGATTTTGGTGGTGATTCTGTTTTCTCTGATCTTTTTGGATTTGGGGGAAGGGGGCGACGGGAAAGCTCGAGTGGCCAAAGGGGTAGTGATCTTCAGGTTCGACTTCCATTAACCCTTGAGGAGATCGCTTCCGGAACAAAAAAAACTCTCAAGGTCCGTAGAAAAGAGAAGTGCTCAACCTGTGGTGGTACTGGTTCAAAAAGTGGTAAACGGGTTGTTTGTCCAAAATGTAACGGTTCTGGTAGAATTCGTCAGGTTGCCTCTTCTTTTTTTGGTCAGGTCATTCAGGAAAGTATATGCCCCAGTTGCAGGGGGGAAGGGTATGTGGTAACCGATGCTTGTCCTGTTTGTAACGGTTCTGGACTTGAAACCACCGAATCTATGGTAACGGTTGATATCCCGGCTGGTGTTTCTGAGGGAAATTATCTTAATGTTCCGGATAAAGGTGATGCCGGAGCTCATGGGGGAGCTGCTGGTGACCTGATTGTTCTAATTCAGGAAAAACGGCATGAATTCTTTGAACGCCATGGTATTGACCTTGCCTGCGATCTGGATGTGACTTTTTCTGAGGCTGCTTTGGGAACATCAAAAATGGTTTCCACTATTGATGGTAAGGTTAGTTTAAAAATCCCTGCCGGTACTCAATCAGAGAAAGTTTTCAGGCTTAAGGGCAAAGGTCTTCCAGCTCTTCATGGAAGGGGTATTGGGGATCAACTGGTGCGCATTCATGTCAGAACACCTGAAAAACTGGCCAAAGGTGCCAAAGAATTATTTGAAAAACTGGCAGAAATCGGGATCTGATAAAGCTTCTTAGTGCTCAATCTGATCCAGAATCCTTTTTATGGCAGATGCATCTTTCTGAACCTGTCCGGGATCGGCACTATTTCTGGAGATGCTTTCTGCGAGTAAATTTATATTGGTAAGTGCATTTCGGTAAAACTTGGTTGCAGCATTACATTTAACAGTCAGATCATTCAGATGATCATCCTCTCTGAAAGCAAGCTCTGTGTTCAGCTTTCCTTTGCTGAGTTCATATACCCATTTCTCTATTTTGAAAAGAGGCACAGCTATCTTTCTGGAAGAAAAAAGTCCTATCCCAAAGGAAATAAAGATTGCAACGAATTCGACTGCTATGATGGGAGTCAGAATTATCCCCAATATATTTTGCAGTTCCAAATCCTGCATTACATCGTTACTCATGTAATAAAAGCTGCCTGCCTGAGATTTGCTGTTGTACATAAAAACCAGTATGCCCAAGGTGATTATTCCTGCAATAAAGGCTGTCAGGATTATCTGCATTATTATCTTGAATTGAATGGTTTTTTTAATAAAAAAATTTCTCAGTGGATGGCGGTAATTTTTGTCGATCATACTTGTGCACCCTCCCTGTAGTAACGGGTTAACTCCTTAGCTTCAGGTAAAATAGAACGTATGTGATAATTATGCAATAGGTGTGATAATTAAAACAGTTATAATTAGTTCTACTGTGTTAATATTAGTTATTCATTTCAAATAGTAAACATATTATTCTTTCTGATTAAATCATTAATAAATAATTGTAACATAGTAGTATTAAATTAAATATCTTTATAGTTTTTTTCTAAGGATTGGAAGTTAAAGCCATGGACAAAATAGCAGTAATGGATTTTGGTGGACAATATGCCCATCTGATTGCCAATAGAATCCGCAGGCTGGGGGTGTATTCGGAAATTGTTTCAAACGAAGCGAATGCTCAATCTTTATCGGGTTTTAAAGCTTTGATTCTCTCCGGCTCTCCGCATAGTGTGCTTAATGATCAGAGCCCCGGTTTTGATATATCGGTTCTTGATTTGGGAATTCCTGTTTTGGGACTTTGTTATGGACATCAGCTCATAGCAAAAAGTTTGGGAGGTAGGGTTTGCAGGGGTACTGCCAGAGAGTATGGGCTTGCAAAAATATCTCTTAAAGTCTCATCTGAGCTTTTTAATGGTCTTTCAGATGTTGAACAGGTTTGGATGAGCCATGGGGATGCTGTGCAATCGCTTCCTGCTGATTTCAGTATTCTTGCATCAACTTCGGATTGCACTTTTGCTGCAGTCAGGCATAATCATAAAAAGATTTTTGGACTTCAGTTTCATCCAGAGGTGACTGATACTGTAAATGGAATGAAAATTCTTAGCAATTTCATCGATATTAGTGGATGCAGCCGGTTATGGAACAGTAAGACTTTTCTTAATGATATAATTGATCATATCGATTCTTTCTGTAAAAACAAAAAAGTATTTCTTCTGGTTTCAGGTGGTGTTGATTCTACGGTGGCTTTTACTCTTTTGAATAAAGCATTGGGTAGTGATCGTGTATTGGGATTGCATATCGATAATGGTCTGATGCGCCAGGATGAATCCAGTGCTGTTATAAAGTATATGCACTCTCACGGTTTTGATAATCTGAAAATTTTTGATGCATCTGAAGATTTCGTTGGTGCTCTGAAAAATGTATTCGAGCCTGAGAAAAAAAGAGTGATTATTGGTAACATGTTTCTGACCGTTAAGGAAAAAGTATTTGCAGAATTAAATCTTAATCCTGATGAATGGATATTGGCACAAGGTACAATCTATCCTGATACCATTGAAAGCGCTGGAACAAAGCATGCAGATCGTATTAAAACGCATCATAACCGTGTTGATCTGATTCTTGAAATGATTGCCAGGGGACAAGTAATAGAACCACTGGCTCAGCTTTATAAAGATGAGGTCAGGGAGCTTGGTGAAATTCTTGGTTTGCCTCGTGAGCTTGTTTGGCGTCATCCCTTTCCCGGCCCTGGTTTGGGGGTACGGGTTTTGTGTTCAGATGGAAAAGAGCAAAACATTCCAGCTAAGGATTGTCAGCGTCTTTATGATATTGCTGCAGATTCTGCTTATAAAGCAACTGCGCTTCCTGTGCGCAGTGTCGGAGTTCAGGGAGATGAGCGCTCCTATGCCAATCCGGTTTTAATTTGCGGGACCTGCGATTGGAACCGTTTGGAAGAAGTTTCTACCAGAATAACAAATACGGTCAAATCAGTAAACAGAGTCGTTTACGGTATTAAAACATCTGATTCTCTAAACTATAGACTGGTTTCGGCATTCATAACTAAGCAGCGTCTGGAAAAATTGAGAGCTATAGATGCAGTTATTACGGAACTTTTGCATAAGTCTGGTGAATATGATGATATATGGCAGATGCCGGTAGTGTTGCTTCCGGTAATTAATGATGAGGGTAACGAGTGTGTTGTGCTTCGTCCTATCGTTTCTCAGGAAGCAATGACCGCCAGATTCATTCCATTGAAGGAGCAGACTATACAGGAAATCGTAAAAAGGGCTTCCTGTATCGATGGTATTGGGGATATTTTCTTCGATATAACCCATAAGCCACCCGCCACTATAGAGTGGGAATAAAAGAGCTCTGCTTTTAGCAGAGCTTTTTTAATATTCCGCTCCTAAAGAGAAATAGTTTATTGGTTTTCCAATATCCCGGCGCCAGTCTGTTGGCCACCCTCTGTCAAATCGAAGAATAAAAAATCCCAGATCAGCGCGTAAACCGAATCCAAATCCACCATATATTTTACCTGGTAATGGGAAGCCATGATATCTCTCAGCGCTATCCCATGCATTACCGATGTCAGTAAATAAAGCGCCGTTGATATATCGGATTTGCACTGGCAGTGGCCAGGCTATGGAAATTTCTCTTATAAAGGGAAATCTGAATTCTGAGTTAAAAACTGCAACTCTGCTTCCTGTTATGTCCAGGTAATTATATCCTCTGAAGGGTGTAATAAAGTCAGAATAAAAAGAATTATAAATATTATTGTCATATTGTTCCCGGTTTATGCTGTATGAAAACCAGTTTTCATTACCTCCAAGAAAATAACGACGGGCGGAGGGGTTGTCATTAAGAGATTTACTTATTCCAATAAAGACCCGGTTAGCCCAGACAAACCTGCTAAACATGTGCAGATAAGTTCTGATGTCTGTGTCGAATGAAATGAAGTGATCATCAACAAAATCCAATGGTGGAGAAAATATTATTTTACTTGATATGCGAATTCCATTCAAAGGACCGGTTATGCCCCAGAGTATATTGTCAAAAGAAAAAGAGGCCGAGGGTAGAAATGAAGTGGTCTTTACTATGGGTGCATCAGATTCTACCGGCTCTCTTTTTATATTCCGGTAAAAAAATTCAAAATCCAACCTGGTAAAAGTCGAAAAAGGATAGCGGATAAACAAAAATCCACCACTTTCCTCATCATGGTACAGGCGTGTCCCATAAAGATCTGCGTAAGAATAATCCTTGTTGTAAAAGCCTCCGCCTCCCACATCGGCTCTATTGCGCAGGAAAATGTAAGAGGCAAATAAATGCATATAATCTTTAAAGTTACCCTGGAGGTCGGCTGCTACAGTAATCTGGTGATCGCCCATGAGATCGCTGAATGATAGAAGCATCTGACCGGCCGGACTGTAATAATTACTGATTCCCACTCCCAATGCCACCATATCAGGGGTAAATTTTAACCGGTAAGGTAGGACTTTAATTGCGGGAATTGTGGTATCTTTTGGGGTGTTCTGCTTTAATGATATTGTAGTGTCAAGTAATGTCTTGTTGCTTTGAGCAAGGGAGGTATCAGAGGCAGTTTTTGTGTTACTGCTATCTGTGGATGAATCAATAGTTGCTGCTTTATCGGAGATATGCATACTGTCAATTGAAACTGATGAATCAACCTGAATGGTGGAATTGGAATCTGCAGTTGTTTTTCCATCTTTTGCATCTCGCTTGCTTTGAGCAGACGTCAGAGCTCCTACTGGAGTGCGGTGTCTTTTGCCTGCTCGAGCAGGTTCTTTGAGCTCTGAGATACTGTCGGCTTTGATATCGACCTTTTTGTAGAATGTCCTTGAAGAATCTATCCATCTTTTTACCCATTGAGTATTCACCAGACTATCTTTAGTGAGTTTTTCATTTGGCTTGTCAATCAGCAGTATATCCCATCCCTGATTTTGAAAAAGGGAGAATACAACGCTTTGGGTATCTTGTGCCCAGTCCGGATTGGAACAACCACCTACAAAGTCAGTAAGTGGTCGGGAATTTTCAGGTAATTCCAGTGGACATATATATAAATTGTCCAGGCCGTTTCGATCACTGACATAGATAATATTTTTCCCGTCCGGTGAAAAACATGGTTGTTTTTCATTCCAGGCAGTATTGGTTATTTTAGAGAGTTTGCCGGATGGCAGCTCTATAATGGCCAGTTCACCAGGTGTAGGTCCATAAGCACATTGCGGATGTTGAGCTGATCCAGTAGTATCTTCCAATGAAAAAATGACTTTTTGATCGTCAGGGGAGAAGTGGGGATCGGCTTCGCATTCAACAGACTCTGTAAGACGTTTGAGTGAATCTAATTCAATATTGTACACAAAAAGGTCATTGTATCCATCTTTAATTGCAGAAAAAACGATCTCTTTGCCGTTTTTAGACCAGTCCGGACTGCTGATGCTGTTTAAAGACAATCTGATCTTTTTTATAAGCCGCTTTTTTCTTAAGTTGATTATTCTGATCTCATCCCTGCCTCTGTTCAATGTAACAAATGCAAGTTTATTACCATCCGGTGACCAGCACATCCCACTTCGGAATGGGTGAAAAGATTCAAAAAAGCCGCCATAACCATTTTGGCTTATTTCCTGGAGTACCTTCCCTTTTTTATTTGTAATCAGGATTCGTGTATAATCTTTACGATCGCTGAAAAATGCGATTTTCTGTCCATCTGGAGAGATTCTTGGACGGAGATTGAATTGGTCTTTAGTTACCATATGTGAAGTTATGAAGCTGCATTTGGAAGAGGGATCCTCTCGCTGGCCTATTTCAGGCCAGTATAGACGACGCAATTCTTTAATCCATTCTTTGCCCAGATCTTCAGTGGTTTTTTTATAGACTTTTAAGATGGAGTTATCTACCTGCTTGGTCTTGCGGAACTCGTGAAGAAAACTGGAAAAAGCACTATCTCCTCTGCTTTCATTTATAAAATGAAGAAATGACTGTCCACCTTTATAGGCCATATATCCATTAAGTTGTGGACCGGGTAGAGCAATTGTGTTATTGAGTGTTTGTTCCATCATGAACATATCAGCTTCGCAATTCCATCCGGTGGAAAGGTATTCGGCTGCACCCTCATTGAACCAGAATGGGATCTGGGCGTTATTGAGCATGGCACTTGCGCCTCCGAATTTGTCAAAGACTATACCAAAAACAAAGGCGTGTACCATTTCATGGTGAAGTACATGGCGCAGTTCACTGTAGGAGCCAGTAAATGGAACTACGATTCTGGTTTTAAATATCTCAGTAAACCCACCCACTCCTTCGGGCAAGATTTCAGAAATTACGTTTGTTTGTGCGAAAAGAGAGGGGCTTCCGTATAAAAGCAGTGGTATGGGGGCGGTGTGGGTAAAATTCAGGCCCTCAGAGAGTGATTTATAGGCATTATCAACCCATTTATAGGCAATTTCGGGTAAAGTGTTTATATTTTGATGATAATAAAGGTTGAAATGGGTTGATGGTCTCATCCACCAGGAAAATGGTGAATATTGAACCTTGTTTTTACCGAAACTGAACACTGTGGTAACATTTACAACAATTAAAAGCGGTAACAGAATAGATTTAACTGGCTTAATCAAAAAGTTATTCATATATTACACTTTCATTTTGGACACATGTTTAGCCTTGATTTCAGAGTTAACCGGGTTTTAATATTAAAACTAGTATATTCACTTATATTTATACAATAAAAGAAAACATGTCTCAAGAGAGGTTGATTTTGTGCTTAAATTGTCTATGCAGTTAGAAAATACTTGCATTTAGTTTGTGGATATACTTTTTTAGATAAGGTCCTGAGATGTCAAATTTTGCAGTTTAAGGGGGGAGAATTGACATCATACAAGGGGGAAACTATATTACTCCTGCCCCTCCGAGGTCTGCAGCGGAGGTATACACATATCTATCTGCAAATCAATTTAAGCCCTTAATAAAATCCGGGTATTATGATTACACGAAAAAAAAATCACTTGGTTCGTGTCTTTTTTGCTCTGACAGCTGTAGTCAGCTGCTCCTTTGCCGGCAAAAAGATCGTTGTTCCCCATGATTTCCCTACGATTGAATCGGCTTTCGGTCAAGCGGATGAAGGTGATACTATTTACGTCACCAAAGGAATCTATTTCGAAAATGTTGTACTTGCAGATAATGTGGTTCTGCAGGGGCAGGATATGGTTAACACCATTATTGATGGTAGACGATCAGGGCCCTGTGTTATCGGAGCTGATGGTGCCACTATCACTAATTTTACTATCCGAAATGGAACAACTGGAATTCTATGCAAAAATTCCAGACCAATTATCAAACGGAATCTGATTGTGGATAATAAAGGTGCTGGAATTCATGCACTCATGTCACTTCCCGAAATTAATAACAACATCGTTTACAGAAATGAATGGACCGGTATTTTTCTAGAATCTGTGCGCGGAACCCGTACCAGTATAGATCATAATGTGATTTTGGAAAATGGATACTGTGGAATATTCTGTGCTCACAGAACTGAAGTCCTGGTAAGAAACAACATTTTGCTCTCTAATAAGCAGTACGGTATTTTCATTGCCCCTGAAGCAAGAAAAACACGTATCATCAACAATAACATCTACCAAAACCGTTTACCTTTTAATGGTACCGCAGTAGTTCATCAGAGTAATATTTCTAAAGAACCCATATTTATCTCTGATGGACATCCTGAATACAACTACTTCGTGAAATCAGTTTCTCCCTGTAAAGGAAACGGTGAGAACGGTACTGATATTGGTCTGATAACCGAGCAGATGGTGGAGGCATTTACCACTGATAAAGATGGTGATGGAATTCCTGATGATGTTGACCAATGTCCCGATGTAGCAGAAGATGCAGATGGCTTTGAAGATATCGATGGCTGTCCTGACTATGACAATGATCAGGATGGAATTTATGATGCTCAGGATCAGTGCCCAGATAACCCTGAAGATCGTGATGGATTCCAGGATGTCGATGGATGTCCTGATCTGGATAATGATAAAGACGGTATACCTGATGTTGATGATGCCTGTCCGAATAATCCGGAAACTGTTAATGGATATAAAGATTCAGATGGTTGTCCTGACGAAAAACCACAGGAAATAAAGCAGACACTGATTCTTAAGGGCGTAAACTTTAAAACTGCTAGTGCCGAACTTCTGGAAGAGTCCTACTATGTGCTTGAACATGTATATAATAGCCTTGAGGCATATCAAAATGTGAAAGTTGAGATTGGGGGACATACTGATGATCAGGGTTCAAATGATTACAATTTGGCCCTTTCCTATGACAGAGCTAAATCTGTTATGAATTATCTGGTAATGAGAGGTATTGCTGCGGATAGAATAGTCGCCAGGGGCTACGGTGAAGAACGTCCTCTGGCTCCAAACACTACTCCTGAGGGTCGTGCTAAGAACAGACGGGTAGAGGTTGTTCCACTCAATTAATAACTTCAAAAAGGCTGGTATATTGTGAGGTGTTATCCAACAAAAATTAAATCGTGCCTAATGGCGGTTCTGCTGGCAGGTGCTGCATTTTTTGCACATGGGGATGGTGGTTATGATGCACCGTATTTCCAGGCGGATTTTACACAAGATCTCACGGATTGGTCTTCTGCTCTAGTTAATCCGGCTTTGCTATACAGGGTTAATCAGATGCATGTGGATGCTTTAGGAATTTACCTCTGGGCTCTGGGTGATGATGCTTTGGGATATCAGCATATGGCCTTTCAGTATCCCATCCGGCGAAATCAGACTTTAGGCCTCACCATGTTATTTTCCAGAAGTTCTATTCAGAAAATTGTTGTTGATTCCTTAAATAGATCTTTCATGGCAGATGGAAACACCAGTTTCCAGGATGTCTGGTTTATGGCCAATTATGGTATAAGAATATTGCCATGGTTGATGCTGGGTACCAACGTAAAAATCAGAGCTCAATATCAGTTCGGTGAATGGGCTGGCTCACATATTCCCGGAATTGATTTGGGTGTCTATTTTAATCCTCTTGACCATTATCGTTTTGGTGATCTTGGTATTAGCCTCTGTTTACAGGATGTTTTACCGACTCAGGTCAGCTGGGGAGAGGCTTATAATACTACCGGGCTGATGGAAGAATTGACAGAGGTAACGGCAAGCAGATTAAGATTCGGGGTCAGATATTCTGCTTTAAATGATAATCTGGTTGGAGATGTGGAATTTCTGATCGATAATGCTTTAGGCAAGTTATACGAAGCAGTTGACTGGAAAAGCTATGTTAATATGTTTATGGGCAGGGACAGTGCCAATACAAAAAAAGGTGCTATTCCTCTGGCTTACAGATTTGGTGCCCATGTAAAATATATGTTCATCCCTCAAATCTGGCTGAAGGCTGGTTGGACCAATAATAATATTCCATACCTCGGGTTTAATGCAAACCTTATTTATCCTTTGCCTGAAATGATTAATTACGTCAATCTTGATTGTCATCTCGGGTATAGTTTTATCGAAACTTTGCTCAAGGATAGTGATAAAAAGGATGAACGTGGTTTTACTGTCGCAATGAAACTCTCAACTGATTTCGGACCCACCCGTGAACAACGTGAGTCAAAACGTTTATATGATAAGCTGATTCTTGCTCCCATGGATGCTTATAACGAAGCTATGAGATTATATCTTGCCGGAAAATATTGGGAAGCCTCATTCGCATTCGGAAAAGTACTGTCATTATTTCCCAATTTCCATCTTAATGACAAGGCAACCTATTATCTGGGAAACTGTTACAGGTTTCTATATATGAATGATATCTCTCGTCAGGTTTATAAAGATGCGCTGGAAGAATATACCACTTCAGAAATGCGTTCAAAATATCTGTATGGTTTGATGGCTTTGGATTACCGGGAAGGCAAACTGGAGGATGCTCTTAAAAATCATTCTTTCATTATCAATCTTTATGCTGATAGTGATATTCGTCCGGATGCCGACTATCTGGCAGGTGAAATCCATTTTCAACAGAAAAACTACAACGTAGCCGAACAGCTATTTTCCAGTATTCCCCAGGGAGATCCTCATTACCTTTATTCTCAATATACTCTTTCTATTATTAATGTCGAGAACGGAAGGGAACAGGCTGCAATACAGAACCTCACAAATGTTATAAATGACACTACTCAGCAGGCACCCGATCAAATGCTTCAGGATGCTGCAAATCTAAAGCTTGGGCATCTTTATTTTGAATCTGGTGACAAATTGCGTCTGGCAGTTGAGGCCTATCAACGTGTTCCTGACGGTTCGACTTATCAGGACGAGGCTTTATTGGGTACTGCATGGGCATGGATAAAAGTAAATCAGCCAAATGTTGCTATTCAGACAATCGACAAGTTGGTTGGACTATACGGACAGTCTCCACTGGTTCCTGAAGCGTACCTGGTTAAAGGTTATGCAATGATGCTCTCAAAGCGCTATCCTGAAGCTGCTTCTGCACTGGAACAGTGTCTTGATGCTTGTAAAAGAACATTTGTGACAGAGGAAGATCTTAAGAATAAAAAAGAGAGTTTTGATCAGTTTACTGTTCAGTTTACTCCTACTGCTGAGAACATAAAGAAAAATGCACTCAGAAAGCCGACAAACAAAACTCTGGAAGAACGACCGGAATTACAGAAACTTTTTGATGGTTATGCTAGTGAATCCAAGGAGTTTTTTGATTATACTCTTCTTGAAAAATCTCATACCAGGTTCTTTAAGAGAAAAGAAGAAATTTTAAGTGATGCAGAATATGCTTTGGTAAAAACAGAACGTATGATGGGAGCCAAAAAGACCAACGCGATCATTGAAAAAACAAAGGATAAAGAAGAAAAAATTGATAATGAGCTGGAAAAACTGAAAGACGAACTCAATAACTTCGAAGAATAATTTAGATACAGGGTTATTTTAAAGGAGAGCAGGAAGCATGCAAAGGTTTTATTGGAAGGCATTTTATCTGGTGGTTGCATTGTCATCAACCTTGCTGATTATTCCAGAAATCAGTTATGCCCAGAAGGACAAAAAAGCAGAACTGATGGAAAAGATCAAAAAGCTTGAAGCTGAACGCGCCAAACTGAAAAACAAAGCTGTTGAACAGATTGAGACTAAAAAAACTTCAGATGGTAAAATTGATGAAATCATCAGACGTTACGAAAATCTTCTTGCCGGATGTCAGGGAAAAAAGTCCGACCGGTGTGCTGATGTTATATATACTCTTGGAAGCCTTTATTATGATCAGGGACGTGATGAATATGTGAAAAAAAGGGAAGAGTATGAAAGAGCAATGGATATGTATGAAAAAACAGGCAGAGGTCCTGAACCGGTTAACCCGCAGCCTGATTACTCAAAAGCTCTTTCCATGTATGAAAGACTCAACAAGGAATATCCGACTTTCCCAAAACTTAGTGAAGCGCTTTACCAGATGGGTAACATCTATCTGTTGATGGGCCAAATCGATAAATGTAGAGTTGCCTTTGAAGGCGTTGTGGAAAGATATCCTAACAGTCCACGTGCTTCCGGTGCTCATTTCAGACTTTCTGATCTCTGTTATCTGGACAGTGATTATTTATGTGCTCTCAAGCATCTGGAAAAAATCAGAGAAGATCAGATCGATTTACAGAACTGGGAAATGGTTCACTACAGAAAAGGTGAACTCTATTATAATACCGGTGATTTGGACAAAGCGGTTCAGTATTTTCAGACATATGTTGATAAGTGCGATGGCGGCTTGTATCCAAAACGTGAATTCAGAGATATGGCTGTTGAATTTATGGCAATATCTTTTTCTGATATGGAAAACGGAGGCGATGAAGCGGTCAGTTATTTTAAAAAGATTGGTAAACGCAAATACGAAGATAACGTGATGTATACCATCGGTTTAAAAAACAGAAATCATGGTCAGTTTGATGCTGCAATACAGTCTTTAGGTGTTGCTCTGAAAAAATTCCCCATGTATAAAGATGCTCCTACTGCACGTATGGCCTTAATTGAATGTTATGTCGTCAAAAAAGAGCACGAAAAAGCCAATGCGGAAAGAGAAAGACTTGTTGATGATTATGGCAGCAATTCTGAATGGTATAAGGTTAACAGCAAAGAACTGGCGGTTATTGAACAGTCACGTAATGAAGTGAAGAAGGCTTTGGGGCATATTGCAATCTATTATCATGCTTCTGCTCAGAAGAAAAAGGATAAATCTGCTTACGAAAAAGCACTTAAACGCTATCAGGAATTTTTTCAGAAATTTCCAGAGGATAAGTGGCGTAACTATGAATTCAAGTATAACATTGCTGAAGTTTACAGTGCGATGGGCAATTGTGATAAAGCTGCGGAATTCTATGATCAGGTTGCCATGTCTGATCTGAAAACCTTTGGGGAATTTAAGGCAGAAATTGATACATTGGGAATGGATGCCGATGAAGTAGAGAAAAACAAGAAAAAAGCTGATCAGGGACCGGTCCTCATATCACAGGAAGATGCTGGTTACAACGTTATTGTTGCTTTAGACAATTGTAAGAAAAAGGCAATGGCTGAAGCTGGTGTGGCTGATTCTCAGGCCTACTCACTGCCGGAAACAAAAAAGCTTCTGGACTATACTGAAAAGTTTCAGGCCAGGTTTCCAAAGAGTTCAAATGCTTCTGAAGTTCTGTACCTTGCAGGTAACATTCACTACTCTGCCAAATCTTATGATAATGCTATAAGGGTTTTTAAACAGATTATTGATAATTATCCGACTTCAAAAGTCGCTGACAAATCTCAGAGAATGCTGGCTAACAGCTACTCAAGTTCTGGTCAGTATGATATGGCCATGGGAATGTATCGTCAGCTGCTTAATAAGCAACAGCCCAATTCCTCCGAATACACAGAAGTTCTGGATCTGGCAGCCGGTACCATTTACAAACGTGCTGAAGCCAAGAGGAAAGAGGGCAATCAGGCAGCAGCCGCCGAAATCTTCAAATCCATCTACAATGAATATCCAACCAGTAAAATCGCTGACCGCGGATGGTTTGAAGCGGGTGTATGTTTTGAAGAATCCAAATCTTACGAAATGGCTGGTGCAACACTAGAGGAACTTTGTCAAAGATTTCCAAAGTCAACCTTGCGTGAAAAAGCATACATGCGTGCTGCAGAAAACTATAAGAAGGCAGAAAAACTTGACAAAGCTGCCCAGGTATATCAGACTGCAGCTAATAACATAACCAAAGCTGAATTTGCAATTCCCAGCTTGTCTGCTGCTTCAGAATGCTATCAGAAGACAAACCAGTTTGACATGGCCGGAAAAATGTTTGAGATGATATATGAAAGATATTCAAGTGATCCTAAAACTCCGCAGGCTCTTTACAATGCTGGTCTGATTTTCGAAAAGGGAAAACTCTATAGTAATGCTATCAATGTTTATGACATTCTGGCAAAAAGGTTTCCTGAGTCTGAATATGCCGCAGAAGCATATTTCTCTGTAGGTCTCTGTTATGAGAAGATGGAACAGAATGAAGACATGGCCAGAGTATTTACCGAATATGCTAACAAATTTGCCGGAGATCGTAATAAACAGGTTAATGCTTTAACTAAAGCAGGTGATGCTTATTTCAAGCTGGGCAAGTTTGCTGAAGCTTCCAAAAATTATGAATTGTCGACTTCTATTTATGAAAAATTCAAGAGTGAAACTGATATTGACGTGGTTAGTATAGCTCAGTCTTATTACAAGCTGGGAGAAATTAAATACGAAGAATTTCTTAAAATCAAACTTACTGGCAAGAGTGAAAAAGATGTCAAGAACATGGTTAAAGAAAAAACCAAAGCTCTTGAAGAACCAGCTAAGCAATTTGCCAAAGCTATCGAGCTGGGAGTTGCAGAATGGACCGTCAAAGCAACCTATATGATTGGTATGGGTTTTGTGGATATGGCCGAAGCTGTTAACGGACAGACATTGTTCGGTTCGGTGGACCAGAAAATAGTAGCTAAGATCACTATTCTTGCCAGCCTGGACAGATACTACGAAAAAGCTCTTGAGTATTTTTACAAAAATATTGATTGGGCTCACAATCAGAATATTAAAGGTGAATACATTGAAAAATCCATCGATCGTTATACTGAAATGCTTTTCAGACGTGGAAACATAATGGAGCAGGTTGGTATTGAGTATGCAAGTGCACCAATTCCAAAGGGTATGTCTCAGGAAGAGGAAGATGCATACAGAAGTCTGTTGGAAGAAAAGAAACTCGAGGCCATGGATGCTGCTTTACCAAAATATGAAGAAGGTCTTGAAATTTGCAAACAGCATGGAATTGCCAGAAGCCAGTGGATTGATAAGATTAAGGAGAGAATCGCAGAAATTGATCCTTCATCAAAAGCACTTCAGATTGTTATCGATGAATGGGTACCAGATGAAAATGCAGTTGCAAAACCAAAACCACAAGATGCAACAGGCAAAGAAACTGGTGTTGCTGTACCATCTGGTAGTACTTCTGCACCTGGCGGTGGTCAGGATGAGGAATTTGACCGTAATATGCGTCGTATAAGAAACATTATGAATATGCAAATCGCTGTTGAAGAAAAAATCAAACAATTAAATGCAATCGAACGTGAGGCGCAGCGAAACATAGTTTTTGAAGAGGAGAAAATTAACGAATTGAAAGGACAGTTGAGTATGTAAGAGAAAGGAGCAGTATATTATTAACAATTCTCTTTCGATTTCGAAAAAAAATGTAACATTTTTTAATAATCATACGTTTACCTTTTGAAAGGAGTCTTAAATGAATGAGTTACGAATGGCGATGAAGTTCGTTATCGATGGTTTCATGTCCCCAGGTTCTTCAGTTATGTGGATGATTCTGTTGATTGGTTTTGGTATTCTTGGAATGGTGATTGAACGCGCTTATTATCTGTATTTCAAATGTGGTACAAACAGTGGAAATTTCATGGCTGGAATTTCAAAGTATCTTAAATCAGGTGATTATGAAAAAGCAATCAAGTTCGCATCATCAGAAAAAACACCACTGGCCAAAGGTATTACCGCAATTCTTCAGAACCGTGGAAGAGGCGGAAAAGCAGTTCAGAAGGCAGTTGACGAAGTGTTTCTTACAGAAGCACCTAAAATTACCAGAAATATTGCTTTCCTTCCAACTCTTGCTAACCTGGCAACACTGCTTGGACTGATGGGAACAATTTACGGTCTGATGATCGCTTTCGATGCTATCGCTAACGTACCTGCAGCTCAGAGAGCACAAGCGCTGGCAACCGGTATTTCTGTTGCTATGTCCACAACACTCTGGGGTCTTTTAGTAGCTATTCCGACACTTCTGGCACACGGTATTATTGCCGGTAAATCAGACAAGGTAGTTGAAGAGCTTGATGAGAAGACATCAAAATTAATTAACATGGTAGAAGAATAATAGTTTGCTGAGGAAATAAAACTATGGCAAACAGACAAAGAAAAAAAGCAATGACCAGTAGTGATATGGATTTGAAGCCATTTATGAATCTCATGGTGGTGCTCATTCCTATGCTGCTGGTGTCAGCCGAGTTTGCTAAAGTAGCGGTAATAGATATCAAGCTGCCCGAAGCCAGAGGTTCACAGACAAAACAGGCTGTGACCGAACAGCCTCAGGAAGACAAAAGTGAGAAACTTCTGTTGACAGCTATTATTACCGATTCTGTAGTGACTCTGGGAGCAAAGGGTGGTTTCATGCCCAGTCTGTTCTATCGTGAGTATCATCATTACGTCGCAAAAGATGATAAAGAGGATTTCACGGTTGAATTTGAACCGGGTAAGGTGCCAAAACATCCGAAAACCGGCAGAGATATGCAGATCTTTGAAAGATATGATATTTATCTTTACACATGTGATGAACAGAGAAATACATTGAACCGGTTATATACCAAATTCAATGAGCTGGTCACCAATACTGCATACGAACCTGTTGAAAAAGTCAATGTTGGAGATACTGTACTTGCGCTTACTAATCCTAGACGTACTATAATTGTTAAAGATCCGTCAGAATTTGTTCTCAAGCCGTTATCTGCTTATGATGAACTTCAGAACAGGCTAATGAAAATTAAGGAACGCTATCGTGAGGCCGAAGATGGAAATGATATTATTATAGCGGCAGAAAATGCTGTCATGTACGACAAAATCGTACAGATTATGGACAAAGCAAGAGCTTCGGAATTTTCCAACATATCCATCGCGAAACTGAGGAGTTAATATGGCTGGAAGAGCAAAAAAAGTTCCCAGAAGTTCTGATTTGAATATTACTTCAATGATGGACATGTTTACTATTATCCTCGTTTTCCTGCTCAAAAGCTTCTCTGCTGAAGGAAGTATTTTAACTAATGCAGACAACCTGGTTCTTCCAAACTCTGAGTCAAAGAAGAAACCACAGGAAGTCAACCTTCAGGTAGCAGTTACTAATGAGATGATTATGGTGGATAATATGCCCATCGTGCCAACCGAAGATGTAAGAAAAATTCCTGCTGACGATCCCGATCCTGCAGCTAGCAAGCTGGAGGAAAAGCTCAGAGCCTGTATGGCTCAGGAGGAAGAGATGGTCAGGGTTGGTGCACTCAATGCCGTACAGGGTAAAGTCATTGTTCAAGTGGATAAGAATATCGATTTTGATGTTCTGTTCAAAGTGATGAATACTTGTGGTAAAGTGGGCTACAATAATATGAATTTTGCAGTTATGGAAAGGGATGAGTAACTGTGAAGTACAAGGTTCTAATCAAAAAATGCGAGAATCCTCAGCGCGCCAGTCGAATTGCTGAAGAGATTGCCCGTTGGTCCGGAAGCACAGCTGATGTAGTGTATGGTGTTATCACTCAGAAGCCGGTTTGCATTCGGAAAGAGGCTGAAAAGGAAGAAGCTTTTCGGCTTAAGGGGCAGTTTGAGGCGGTTGGTGCAGAGGTAGAGCTCGTTGCTATCGGCGGCGGAGTTGCACCGGTAACTGCTGAAACTGGAGCTTCCAGTGATGCAGCAGTAAAGAACCAGAGTGCAAGTAAATCAGACGACGATGATGACGATGAACCGGGAAGAGTTCTGACAGATTCTGAATACACACAAAGATTAAAGGAAAGAGCTGATATTTTTATACTGGATCGTGATACACGACTCAGAAATATTGAACTTGTATCTTTAATTTTAGGCTTGATTTTCGGTGTCTATCTCAGTACCCGGGAAATTGTTACAGTTCAGTCTGATTTCTTCGAGAAAATTCCTGAAGAACGGGTGGCCAAACTGGTAAAAGAAGAAGTTAGTGCCACACTGGATGAAAAGAAAAAAGAAGAGAAAAAAGAAGAAGAGATTAAAAAAGAGAAAAAATCACTTAAGCCCAAGAAAAATCAGGGTGCCGGTGGTATGCAGGGTGGTGGTGGTGACCCCAGAGCCCGCGTAACCCACAAAGGTGTTCTTGGTATTATCTCCGGGCAGATCAAAGGTAAATCAGTCGCTTCTGCTGATATCTTTGGTAAAGGTGGTTTCGCTACGGATATCGACGCTATTCTCTCTGGTGTTGGTGGTTTGAAATCAGGTGGTAGCGGAGGTGTTGGAAGAAAAGGCGTTGCTGGTATCGGTTATGGTGCCGGATACGGTAGCGGTTTTGGAGGTAGCGGTGCAGGTGGTATTGATGACCTGATTGGTGGTCTGATGGGTGGTGATGGAGGTGGCGGGCTTGATCTTAAAAAGCGTGGCTCTCTAAATATCACTTCTGCTGAATTTATGAAAGGTGCTGCTTTGACTGGAGGTAGAAGTAAAGCAAGTATTATGCGTGTGGTTATGCAGAATATTGCTGCGCTTAGACATGCCTACAATAAGCGGCTACGTGAAAAACCTGGATTAAAAGGTAAAGTAACCGTTAAGTTTGCTATCGATGAATATGGAAAGGTGATTTTCTGCCAGGTTGTGGAATCAACGATGGGTGATTCTGATCTGGAAAGCGAAATCGCTTCAAAAATCAAACGTTGGATTTTTGAGAAAATCGACAAACCCGGTGATGTTACCGAAGTCGTTTATCCGTTTGTTTTCTCGCAATAATATCCTCAAATACTCTTGCATTCCTTTAATTGGAATGTTATGATAAGTGTGATAAAGGATAAAAAAATATAAGGATGCATCACCATGGAGGTGCATCCTTTATTGATTCCAGAGCACTATAATAACTGCAAATTGCTTCGGCGCCTAATAAAAGGCTTTTTACAAGGGGAGGTTCGGATATGAATAAAACACTGATGTGGATGCTAGCTGCGGGATGTGTAGCTGGTAGTTTTGCCACGGATGCGAGGATTGTCTCTATGGGGAGACATGATGCTTTTTTTATGGATGAGGTGAGTATATTCAGGAATCCGGCTAACATCAGTATTTACCCCAATATGGTTTATGGATCGATTGGGTATTATATGCCGGATAGTACACGTGACAGCATCAAAACTCAGTTCTCTGCTATGGGAAAGAGTAATAGAGATCCGGTTGATCCTTTCTGGGGTGCAATCGTTTCGTATTCTCTTGATCAAGGAACAGATGGAGCTAACCAATATCCTATGATTTCTTTGGGAGCCATGTTCAACAGAACCGATGAAATGATGGCTTATTTTACACCTGGTAATTCCAAATATCTGGCTGGTGCACTTGACACACTTATTCAACCACTTGGAAAAATCGATCTTCTTCTTGGCTATGTCATGAAAAACGGCGGTATGTTAGGTATCGGAGCATATGGAGCCATGAATAAGCAGGAGAAAAACGGTAGAGAACTGAAGAGTAGTCTTTATAAAGGTAATATAGGTATTAACTGGCCGGTAGCAAAATCTATGGACCTCGAATTATCTGTAGGTGGTGGTACGATGTCTGCTTTTGCTGCAGAATATGGAAACAATGGGTTGAAAACCAAAAAATATGCTGATAAAGATTATTTCGGTAAAATTGAAGGACGATTATTTTCAGCTCTTCCATCCATTAATGGTGACTTTGTTCCTCATGTACGTGTAGATCTGCTTGAATTAAGTGAAAAAGATATCTTTCAGGTTGATCTGGCTGCTGGTGTTGGTCTCAATTTAAATATCGATAAAGGATTTTTCTGGAGTGGATTGGAATTCCTTTATGGGCAGAAGGATTGGCAAGGTGATTCTACTAATGAATACATCGGCGCAAAAATCAGTTTCGGTATTGAAAAAAATATATGGACCGATTGGCTGGTTTTAAGGGCTGGAGGACAAAAGAAAATCGTATTTATTAAAGATGGACCATCTGACTACAGAATGGAAGAAAATGATGCCGCAAACAGTCTGGATGATGATTTACTTGGTATTGGATTTGGAATCAATATCGATAACAGACTGCGTGTCGATTTTGTAGTTGCTGAAGATGTTTTCTATACATTATCAAATCTTATCAGTGCACCACAGCACCATTTATTTAATAGGGTCAGCGCTACTTACAGCTTCTAAGTTATTCAAAATAGCGGAAATATAAATTAATTCCGCTATTTTCTTCATGTATCTTCCTGCTTTTAATTCAATTAATGTATTATTTTATTCAGCCATAAATGAGATAAAATATGGACTGAAAGAAATATTTGATTAAAGATTATTTAAATTTCTGATAGTTTTTTCAGGATAAACGGAAATCTGCTGACCTGGCAAAAATGAGAGATTTTTTTAAAACTAAATACAGTACACCAGCATTTCTGCTGGCTTTTATTTTTGGTGGTGCAATAATAGGTGAAAATGTTTCACTTTCACTTATTGTATCCACTCTGGGGTCGACGATTATTGGGAATTTGTACCTGCTCAATGGGGTCCTTTTACTTGGATTGCCTCTGATATTTTTCAGGTATATCGATAAAGTAGATCGGGGAAAATTACTCACCAACCTCATATTGGTTACTGCCCTGGTGCTCTCACTGATACTTTCTCTGATGATTCTTTGTTCTATTTTTAATGTAAAGTGGTTTTCAGGAATTCTGATAACTCTATACCCGGTATCGTATTTATCAAAAACAATACTTTTTCTGACATTCTGGACCTTTTCAAATGACATTTTCGACACCAGTGAATCAAAAAATGCGTTTCCGGTAATTGCAGCCTGGGGGTTTGCAGGAGGGTTAGTCGGGGCTTGTTTCGCACGAATTCTTTTAGAGCTGGTATCTGCGGAGATGGTAATAGCTCTTTGGGCTTTGGCTTATATTGTAGCTTATTTCATTTCCAGAAAAATGAGGATTGTTTTTAAGCACAAGCTGGTTCCTAAAGAGGAACTGCATAGCAGTGGTATGTTACCTGGAATAAAGGGTGATATTGGTAATGTACTGGCGCTTAAACTGGTGCGGTATATGGCAATTCTTTACTTTTTTATTTTTCTGGCTATTTTCAGCTTTGATTACTTATTCTGGCAAAAGTGTCATCTATGGTTCAGGACTTCCGAGTCGATTGCATCATTTCAATTCTCTTTTTATCTGGCACATGGAATTGTGACAATTGCAGGATTGCGTTATTTGTTGCCACTTCTGATTGCCAGAGTTGGTTTTACCAGAATCTTATATGTATTGCCGTTAACTTTAATGACAGGAGCATTAATTTTAGCAGTTCTGAAAAGTATTACAACACAGCAGGGGCATTTTATCTGGTTTACTTCTGTTCAATTTTTCCGTTATATCACTTTTGAGATTGCGTTTTCTCCAATATATCAGATGTTTTTTGCTTCAATCGACAAAGAAATACGTGGAAGGGCCAAGACATTTCTGGAAGGTTTCATTAAACCCGGTGCAATGATTGCCAGTGGATTGATATTGATTGCCCTAAGGAATAATCCGTTGATAATATCAGTGTTAGTATTATCATGCAGCTTAATACTTGTATTGGTTGCTTTTTATATTCGACGCACATATGTGCTGTCTTTGATTCCGGATAGTCACGAACAACTCGAACCTCAGAAATTATTTGCACGGTTGAGTAATCTTGGGGATGACCAGAGATTGATGGAGTTGATAGATCAATATTCCAAATCCGATGATGTTGATATGAGAATAATATCAGTCAAGTTGCTGGCGGGATTGGGTTCTAATCAGGCATTACAAAATCTTATAAGTGTTTACAATAGCGAGGGTTCGGTCAGAGTAAAGGAGAATATAGCGAGATCTCTGGAAGGATTTTACGGTTATAACAGCAGGTCTTTTTTTGAGATGTTGCTAAGGGAACCCAATCCCAGGATTAGAGCCAACGCACTTTACTCATTAAACAAGATGTTTTGTCACTGGAAAATTCATTTCAAACCATCAGTACGTCTTCTGTTATTCGATTCCAGTATCCGTGTTCAGATTGAGGCTGCCTGTTTTTTGTGGGAGTTGGGAGATGAGCAGGAAAAAATCAATGTGAATTTGTTTCTGGACAGTCTGCTGGGGAGTGTAAATGTAAATCGAAGGGCAGCCGGTGTGTATTTAACCGGGATGCTGCAGATTCCCAGTTGGGAGCAGATCCTGCTTGAGAACCTAAAATCATCTTTGATTCAGGTTTTTACAAAAAGTGTAGAAATGCTTTTGCGTTATGCTCCCTCAGATACCAGAATTCATACTCTAAGAATTATTGAGAATTTAGATCGTGAGCACATATCTATTGCTGGTAGAGTGATAGAAGATACAGGGGCACAGTTATGGCCGGAGATAGTTGAATTTCTCTCAGGTGCAAAAAACCGTCGTATGGTTTTTGAGATGGTTAAATCTCTTAGAACAATTGCAGATTCTATCAGGTCTTCAGGAAAGACCTGGCATATTAGTAACAATACAGCAGCAATTATTAATGAATGGATTCTAAAAGAACTGGAATCTGTGTACAAAGGTGCAATTGAATTATATAATCTTCAAATTGAGCACAAATTTGCCGATTACAGAATTCTTGAAGATTCTCTGAGAGATAATATAATAAGATTTTGTGAATGGGCAGTGAGCGCTATGGTTTTGTTGGATAAAAGAGGAATATTGATATGGAAACATAATGATATTGATATACGGGAGCGTGCTCAGCGATTGGATCTGATAGAAATAATTGAGAGTACCTCATATCAGAAAATCGGTACACTTGTACTTCCGCTGTTAAAAGATGAATCATGGGAAACCATGGCAAAAATCGGTAAAAATCATTTTCATTATACTGAAAAAGATAGAGAGCCGGGTTTAAATTATTTTCTAAAATCTGATAACCGATGGATTATTTTATGTACGATGTATACCATTTCAAGATCAGGAAAACCAGACGCTTCAAAGTTGGGGATATTGAGAATGCTTTCAGATGATCAAAACAAGTTGGTTTCAGAAACTGCAGAAGAACTGGTTGAAGCAGATGATGAGAGTCAACTGAAAAAGATCAGGGCATTTGAGTTATTGGAAAGGGTATTGTTTTTAAAGAAGACAGTACTGTTCAAAAATGTCAGTGCAGAAAAGCTGATGCGGTTGGCAGAGATTGCCCATGAGGCTACTTATATGAAAGATACTTTGATTTCAGCACAGGGAGAGATTTCTGATATTCTTTATATCGTAAAAAAAGGAAGTCTCAGAGTGATAAAAACTGTGGATTCGGTCAGTACTGTACTTCGAAGGGTAAAAAGCGGTGATACTTATGGTGAAATCGGTCTTTTTACCCAATCTCCCAGATCTGCAAGTGCTCTTGCGGACGAACAATGTGAACTGTTGATTATCAGGCGTGGTGTATTTAAAAAACTACTTTTAGAGATACCCGATATAGCTGTCAGCCTATTGGAAGTGCTTTGTGAAAGACTCAAAAAAAGAGGTGATACAGTATTGGATCTCAAAAAGCAGTTAACTTGTAATGATTTGTCAGATAGTGATTTAAATGCTGAAGAGTTCTTTACATGAAGTGATGTCAAAATTTAACTTATATGTAGGAGGAAAAGAGAATATGAAAAGAAAATATCCCATCAGTGAGAAAGGATGCTCTATATGAGACTCTGTCGCCAATATTGCATGATTGTCGGTTTGGCTTTAGCCGGATTATTAGCAGGTTGCAGTAATCAGGGGCCAAAAAAAGAGATAACTGTACTTTTGAGGATGATGAACGCACAGGAGAAGTTTTTTAAGGAGCAGATAATTTCAGAATTTGAGACACAGAATAACTGCAAAGTATCCGTTATGACATTCGAAAATGAATGGGATATCGAGCGTTTATTGAAGCTTGAATCATCAAAGAAAGATCCTTCTATAGCTCTTGTTAAAACTCCATTCGAGTTGACCAGGGTACTGGTTTCCAAGGGATATTTAAAGGACCTTTATTCGGTTGCAGATTCCGAACAGGTAAAACAGGATCTTGCTGAGTATCATCAGCTGGCCAGTGGACTGGGTTATTTTGATGGTTTACCCTACTATATTCCTCGTAAACTGGAAACCAGAATACTGTTCTATCGCAAATCAAAGGTTGCCGATGCTGTTGCCAAATTTGAAAAGCATCGTGCCCGGATCAATGATGAATTAAAGGCACAGAACGGTTACGGTTTACCTGTCGGTTATGCACTGGAAAACGATCCTGCCCAGTGGGATTTTTATGATTTATATGTTGTGGGTTCGATTTGGGTTAATGAGGATTATAATGGGGTCAAAATGGGCCGTATTGCCCACAGGGGAGCCCGTTATGGTGGAACTGCTCTGGATCTTGTAGACAAGTCATTGCAGCTGGGAGCCACCAAGGAAGATATTTTGCGCTTGACTGCCGACAAGAACGTTTCTGCATATGTCTGGGAAAGGATTTTTATTCGTAACGGATTGTATAACCAGGGGATGTGGCAGGAAAGCTGGAAGGGTGAAAACATTTATAATGCAATAAAAGATGGAAAAGTTTTCATGACCAATATACAGCAAATCGATGCATTTCTTATTCATGGTTGGAAAGATGATCAGTTAATGAGTAGTTATTTACCAGAAGAAAACGATATGGGATTGGCAGTTATGCCTAAAGCAGTTTCCTTTGAACTGGATAGCGCTGGGAAAGTTGCCTTTGAGGGTACCCGATCGATTTCTACCGGTGGATGGTGGTGGGGGATTCCCAAGACTTCACCAGATGCCAAACTGGCTTACAAATTAGCCCGTTTCATAACCAGCAGAGAAGTACAGGCTAAAGAGTGTTCCCGCTTTGGTATGGTTCCGGTTAGAAAGGATATTCTTAACAAGCTTCCACAGGTTTTTGATCAGGGATGGGTTGGAGATATCTTCAAAACATCAGTAGATCAGATCGGGCTTAATGAACTTACCACTGTTCCATTAGTAAAAACATATGCAGAAGTCAGTCAGAACTTCATTGACGCATGGTATGGGTTGTGTGTGGAGTATAAAGAAAAAGATGGCGAATCAATGAATTTTTCTACAATGAAAATGCGACTTGCAAGTGATTATCTGGAGAAACAGAAAGAAATTCTGGGGGGTGATTATCCGCAGTAAACGGATATCTATCAATGATTTCTTCTTTTTTTTGCAACTCTATTGAGTGGATTAAAAAAGCGTGGCCGTTAATACCGGCTGCGCTTTATCTTACAGGATTCCAGATAATCGTTTTTGTTTATCTGTGTACTCTGAGCTTTTCTGATCAAAACATTGATCTTCCATCGATACATCAATATACCCAACTCTTTTCCGACAACTCTTTTCGACAGGCACTTTTCAATACAGTTCTCTTTACTCTGATTGGAACACCTCTTGAGCTTTTGACTGGTTTCTTTTTAGCGTTATTGTTGTATCAGAGTTTTTTTTTGAGGGGACTGATAAGGAGCATTTTTCTAATTCCACTGGCTATTCCGGCATTAGTAACTGCAATGCTTTTATATATTCTTTTTGATTATCCGGGAGGCCATATAAATCATTTGTTAACAGGAGGTTATCCTCCATTCCCTGCTTTTTTAAGTCAACCGGTAAACTGGCGTGGATCAGCACTTTTTGCCATGGGCATATCGCTTTTGGGTAAAGTCTGGCGGGATATGCCAATTTCCATGCTCATTTTGTTAGCTGGATTAAACAGTATTGATCCGGAGCTCTTTGATGCAGCTAAAACTATGGGTGCATCATTTCGTAAACGAATTCTCAATATCATGTTACCACTGATGTTACCATCAATATCCACTGTACTTTTATTGCGTACAGTAGAGATGTGGAAAGAGTTTATATTTCCTTATATACTGGCTGGACGATACCGGTTATTAGGTACACTGATCGATTTCTATTACTACAGTGTTGGCAATTCACATAAAGCTGCAGCAGTTGCCATGATAATGGTTTTGTGTATTCTTATCTCGACAGTTATGCTTTTTAAAACATTGGAACTGATGCAGAAGGCAATATATAAACGATAAATTATGCTATTTTCAAAACAATTACCTATAGCTTACAACAAACGCTTTTTATGGGCTGTGGGAATAATACTGGCAGTTTTGATGGTATTAGGTCCAGTATACCTTCTTATAAAATATTCGATCAGTGATATTGGCAGTATCAACACCGGTGGTGAGCCAATTCCATTGTGGCCGTATAATCCAACTTTACAAAGTTATATTTACCTTTTTACGGATAAGCATTTTTACCAGGTAATTTTCAGCAGCTTTATCGTAGCTTTTTCAACAGTGGTGTTCTCGATGGTAATTGGAGTCCCGGCTGCATACATTCTTGGTCGATACCATATTCCGGGGCGTAAGCTTGTATTATTGGGTATAATTTCAGTCAGATTGTTTCCTGATATCGTATCAGTTATTCCGATTACTGAGTTTTTCATTAACACAGGATTACATCAGACTTTTGCCGGTGTAATTTTGGCTCATTCACTGTTGGCGTTACCTTATGTAATTTTTATCGGAATCGGTGCGTTTGAATCTATACCATTGGATCTCGAACAGCAGGCCTGGGTTATGGGTGCAAACCGGTATCAGACCTTTATGAAAATTTTGATGCCTTTAGCTGTTCCAGGGTTAGCTGCTGCAGCTATTTATACTTTTTTACTTTCCTGGGATGAGTTTATTTTTGCTTACTATATAGTTTTTGGAAGACAGGAGTTGTTTACACTTACTTTGTATCTTAACGGAATTAAACATGCTGCACCACAGAACCTCCTTGCTGCAATTTCAGTTTGTCTAAGCGTTCCGGTAGTGATTTTCAGTTTTATGGTTCAGCGTTATATGATTGCAGGAATTTCCACTGGTTCGGTTAAATAGGGAAAAGTTATGGCAGATTTAGTCTTACGTTCAATCACTAAAAAGTATGGAAATACCACTGTAATTGACAAACTGGATCTTGAAGTGAAAAGCGGTGAATTTGTTACGCTTTTAGGACCGTCTGGTTGCGGAAAAACTACTCTTCTGAGGATGATTGCAGGGCTTGAAACAATTGAAAATGGTGAGTTGTTTATTGGGGGTAAAAATTATAATAATACCCCACCACAGAAAAGACGCATTGCAATGGTGTTTCAAAGCTATGCTTTATTTCCACACATGAGTGTAATGCAGAATATCATTTTCGGCCTTCGAATAAGCAAAGCAAAACCGGATATAATTAAGCAGAAACTTTCATGGGTAGTACCATTATTACATTTGAAGGGTCTTGAGGATCGGTTACCAAGGGAAATATCAGGTGGTCAGCGTCAGAGAGTGGCACTTGCCCGGGCATTGGTGCTTGATCCGGATGTTCTTCTTCTGGATGAACCACTAAGCAACCTTGATGCAGCACTTCGGGAGACAGCTATAGAGGAACTCAAGCGGGTTCATCGCCATGTGGGTAAAACCATTATCTATGTTACTCATAATCAGGTTGAAGCGATGACCATGAGCGAAAGAATCGCCCTGCTTAATGCAGGGCGCATTGAGCAGTATGATAAACCCAAATTGATATATGATTTTCCTAAAACGGTTTTCTGTGCAGAGTTTATAGGAAGTCCTCCAATTAATTTTGTAAATGGAGAAATATGTGTTGAACAGCATTATAGTGGTGTGAAAACTGAGATCGGTTTTTTAAAATTGGACAGAGAGAGAACAGAAAAGATTCATGATCTGGCTGGGAAAAAGGTGTTGGTGGGAATCAGACCTCAAAGTATCTACTTTATAGAGCATCTTGCTCAAAGGCGTCATACCGATACTCATATTGCATTAACAGTGGAACTGGTCGAGAATCTTGGAGATCGCAGTCTGGTAGTGGGCCGTTGTGGTGATGGGCCGATAGTGAGATTTATAATGACCAGGGAAGAGGATGTGTTACCGGAAAGAAAAATGACAGTTTTTGTGGATGGAAGACGAATTCATCTTTTTGATCCCTTAACACGGTTGAACATTTTCAGGGAGAATGGTACGATATGACACGGAATATTTCTTTATTCAGAAGATGCCGGGTTGGTAAAATTATACTAATGTTATGTCTGCTAACTTTTGCATTGATGCAGATGTCATGTAGTGGTGAAAGTGATGAGTTAGCCAGAAAAAAACTGGAAACGATTCTAAAAGATGATTTGAAAACTATTGCGGAAGGGATACCGGATTCGGCATTGATGGCAAATCCCAGATATGAAATTGTTTTTTATAAGCAGTACAAAGCGTGGGATTATTCAAAAAAAGCGGTTGCGGATTTCTATTTCCTTAAAAACATAAATAAAAAAGTAATTCGCAAATATCGCTATCATACTGGTAAGCGGATGTGGGATCGATACTTTAATGAATACAGTTCTTACAGTGATAGTATCAGCGGTTCAAAACCATCATCCCCGTAATTTTATTGTTATTTTATGCATCTGTTATTGTTTCTCCATTAATGCGACTGCTGGTGTACCTCTGCCCCAGGATCTTCAGTCAACAGCAATTTCCATAATCGATTTAATTTATAATGAGCAGTTTAAGAAGGCGGAAGAAGAGGTTAAACGCATAATAAAGAAATATCCTGATCATCCTGCTGGATACTTCTTTATGGCTGTTGCGCTGGATTCCTGGTCTGCCGTATATCAGTCCACCAAAAGGGTAGATGAATTTTACCGCTATTGTGATCTGGCCATCCAAAAAGCTGAGAATATACTTACCATAAATAGTAAAGATGAATGGGCTAAGTTTTTTATTGGTGCTACAGATGGGTATAAAGGAACTTTTGAAGCAAGGTATGAAAAATGGATCACTGCATTTAGATATGGCTGGAAAGGAGTATCAGTTTTTCTGGAAATGGAAAAGGATAGCAGCTCCTTAGTGGATATCAATTATGGTATAGGAAGTTATGATTACTGGAGAAGCGCTTTGATAAAGGTTTTGTGGTTCATGTCAAAAGTTGATGATAAGCGAAAGAAGGCTATTGGTCGTCTGTACTATTGCCAGGAAAATGGGGTATTTACCCGAACTGCTGCCTCGGCTGCACTGGTTGATATTTTAATTAATGAGAGCAGGTTTCAGGAGGCTTTAAATATAGCAGAAAAGATGATTCAAAAATATCCGGGTTCTGTAATTTTCAACTGGGGTAGAGCCAGAGCATTGTTCGGGCTGAAGCGTTTTGATGAGTCGATGGAGGTTTTCCGTGCGGTATTAAGCAAAGTCGAATCGAACCCCTTTGATAACCACTACACAGCTTCATTTTGTCATCTGTGGATGGCTAAAATAGAGCTGGAACGCGGCAATTATTCTCAGGCTGTTGCAGAAAGTAACAGGGTGGGTTACTATGATTTCGATGAGGATATAAAGAATCGTCTGGAGAAACAGTTTTCTGATGCTGGCAGCATAAGAAAAGCTGCGAATTCGAAGCTAAGGAAATGAGAGTTTCTTTTTAAATACAGACCCATTATTTATTTTCATAAATTCCGCCGAGATAGCTCAGTTGGTAGAGCAATTGATTCGTAATCAGTAGGTCGTCGGTTCGAGTCCGATTCTCGGCTTTAGAAAAATATAGAAAAAATGCCTCAAAAACTGGTTAATTTAAAGTTTTTGGGGCTTTTTTGTTTCCACAAAGCGGCATCTAATAAAAAACAAACTGATGGTGAATTTAATCAGTTTTACAAAAAAAATAGAAAACGAATTTGTTTGCAAACCATAATATCTCCATAAAATTTCTGGGTTAGTACAATGGAAATTCTTAATTACGACGACAATAAACATCGATCACAGGTTGTAAATATCTGGAAATCAGTCTTTAATTATAAAGATTCAAGAAATGATCCGGAGTTTCTAATTGACTGTAAATTATCGGTAAATGATAATCTGTTTTTTGTAGCGGTTTCACAAAACCAGGTTGTTGGGACAATCATGGCGGGTTATGACGGGCATCGGGGCTGGATTTATTCTCTGGCAGTTATTGCTGAAAACCGAAATGAACATATAGGAACTAAACTTCTGGTTCATGCTGAAAATGAATTGAAAAAATTGGGTTGTCCAAAAATAAAATTACAGATTTTAAAATCAAATGAAACGGTAAAGGAATTCTATCTGAAAAATAATTATCAGATAGAAGAACTGATTTGTATGGGAAAAGAAATTAAAGAGAATATCAAAACGAAAAGAAAACAGAATAAAACCAATTAGTGTTGTATCGTTCGAAAGCCATATAAGGAGTAGACTGCATGTCTGAGTCGGTACTGGCAGTAAATACAGTAGAATTGAGAAAATTACTTAATTTAAGACCGTTTATTGCTCTTCCACAGGAAGAAATCGACCGACTATACGCAGGAATTGAAATTTACTCAATTGATCATGAAAGAGCTGAAACTGATCCATCAATAACACAGCTTACAATTTTTACAGTTGTACATTACAACTATTCATGGTTAACGTTCATTAAATGCATGCCAGACATTACAAATAGATCCACAAGTATTCGTTCTGCAGGGCTTACCGGACATGTGCATTCTGTGGGTAATAATTATCTTTTTCTGGATGACAGCCTTAAAAAAGAAGTATGTCGAATAATTGATGATTCTATACTTACCAATGCAGGGTATCACACCAGATTAGCAGGGCTGCTATTTGATAATTCTGACCAATATGGCAGATCGCACCTTGGTTTGGTTTACGTGGCACGACTCAGCAGAACAGGTGTTGAAATTAAAAATGACGGAATAGAAAAAATTGAGCTCTATGGTACAGGTCAGCTACAGGAATTCCGGAACCAGTTCGATTGCTGGAGCAGGATTGTTATTGACCATATTGTTGCATTATGAGTTTTGTATGGGCTTCTTTTGCATTGCTGCATGAATCGACATTTAATTCTACTTCGAACAGCTCGCTTCCGCTGAAACCATCAATGATAATTGTACTCTCTTTTTTCCCCATTCTGACTCCCCGGATAAGGGATGTATCAACTCGGCAGGTAAATTCTCCCTTTTTTCTACCAATCTCCACCGGACCTTCCCAACTTCCAGGATGTTCTCCTAGTTCAGGAGAATGAAGCCGCACATAAAATTCCCCCACTATTGTGTCGGTATAAACGTGGCTTTGCTGGGGTGGACTTTCTTTAGTATTCGTTTTATTGCAAGATATGCAAAAAACAGCAATGGTTATAAGGAAAAAAAAGACATAGAAAACTTTTAAATTCTTAAAACGATCTGGACGCATAGATCACCTTATCTCTATCTCCGACACGCCAGGAAAAATTGATAGTTGAGTTTTTTCTCGCCAGACCTGCAAATCCGTTCCTTTTTTCATTTCCGGTTTGATCTAAACCAATCGTAAACTAAAATAATTGCCAACTATGATAAAATCAATATTTCAATTGCGCGAAGGTGAAATAAAAGAGTTTTCATTGGAATTCATCTCAGCCGGTTATTGTTTATAAACAGTAAGCTTAGTGAAATCTTGTTTCTTATACTGGTGTAATTGGATCGGGTTACTTTTTATATTAAATGACAATCATGCTGCCCATTTGCATATTGCAATATTCCATCCTGAGTGAATAAGTCGGTATGAAAATAAATGAATACCTGTGCAATTTATGAGAAATAAAACTTATTTGTAAAGTATTTGAAATTAAGCCGTTCACTATTTGCTCTGGATGGAATGCGAAAATGGAATGCCAGGAAATCTGTTCTGGATATAAGCAGAAGAATTTATTATACTATGTGATATGGGGGATAAATGAAAAAATCAACTATATCGGTATATGCTCTGGTGTGGCTATGTATTATATACACTAACTTGATTGCCGGGTATGGTGATTGTGTTGATAGCATACCTTTAGCATTTGAACGTGAAGTGCATGTCATGACAAATGCTGTAAGGATGGATCCTGCAGGCTTTCGTGAATATTACATCAAAGTTCCAGATATTCTTCTTCCTGAAAACTACCCGGCAGTTGCTCCGCTCTGGTATAGTAATGATCTTAGCAAAGCAGCAAGATTTCATTCGGTTGATATGGCTTCTAACTGTGGAATGACTCATAATTCATGCAACGGAACTGACTGGGCAGACCGGATCAAATCTTATTATAAAGCAAGCTCTTCGATAGCTGAAAATGTGGCGGTAGGATGCTCCACAGGACTTCAGACTGTGATTCAATGGTTACGTGATGAAAACATGCAGGGTGTTCCTGCTGCAGACAAAACAGACCTTGCGGGGCATAGAACCAATATCATGAATTCAAATTATCATGAATTAGGCTGTGGATACGACTTCAGTGCTACCCGGCAGGGTAATTATTTCTGGACACAGGATTTTGGTGGTGGAACTGTAAAGAATTACTACAAAATACCTGCCGGTTGTCATTTCTATCCAAACTCTTCTGTAATATCATATGCAGCCAATTATTATGATGCAAATGGTTCAGCCCCAGAATCTGCATCGGTTAATATTGATGGAATAACATATCCGCTGAAAATTCACCTGGGAAGTAACAGTAAAGGGACTTACATTTATTCTACCACTAATGATAAAAAGGATCATTGTTATTACTTTGTGTTTGTCGATGGCGCCGGTAATACTGTCCGGTTTCCACAAACAGTTAAACTTTCAACAGGTAAGCAACTGTGTTGTGAAGTAGAGACCGGTAATTACAATTATTCTGGTCATTTAAGAAATATAAGAAATACTTGCTCCATTATCAGCCAATCACAATATCGACTCGACGGAATTAAAATAACAGGTAAGCTTCAGCAATTCCATTCATCTGGAGTTACAGTTAAAGGTGAGTTCAAAGCTGCTCAGAAAGAAGTACTGATAAAGAAGTAAAACCGCAATAATTATAACAGAAATTGCAGTTTTCAAAGCATTTACGTGAATCGTTCTGGAGAATTTATGGTGCATAAAACCCTGATCAATTCAAATTGATGACCAGATCTGCGATCTTCCGGCAAATGGTGGCATTTACTAAAAAGGGATGTGTACGACCTGTTAAAATTAGATATATTAAACTCTATACTGATAAGGCAGGGATAGGATGTTTTCCTAAAAAAGATCAGAATGAAAACAGAATAACTAAAAGTCTGGCATCTGTGACATTATGTAATCAATTTAGTTAGCGTGGATGACAGCAGGATGAAAATATTTCAGATAATCCTTTGCTTGGTAATTGGAGCTGTGGCTCAGTGGCGCATTGTTGATTCTACTTCTGCAACATGCCGTATTCCTGCAAAGAGCTATATCAGTATTATGGTCAATAGCAATACCGGCAAGGTAACCATTCCTGAAATGGTTCCTGCACGGGTGCTTACTGAAAAAGCAAAACAGGCCATTATTCGTTCGCCAAGATGGCTTTCTGTTGCAATCGAAGACCGGTTTGCCAGTCTTTCTACGGCTTTACAGGACACCTTTTCACAGATCATTCTCGATACCCATGATCCACTTACCGATGAGGTTGCATTTACGATAGCTCACCTTCCGGTCGAGGTTCTCACCAGCAAAAGCTTCAGTAAAGAAATTATCAGAGAAAATGCCGAAGGGGTTTATCGTGCAGATTCCATACTGGAATATGTGGAAATTCTCGACAGCGGAAATGTCCATAATGGAGGCGACTATTATTCAACAACCCAATACCGGGTTTTAAATGCTGGCAAAGAAGAACTGCATACCTTACCCAGGATTATTTATTACTGGTATGTGGTTTTTCCGAAACTTCAGGGGGAACTGCCAGCCTATATCAACCCTAATGATCCCAATCCTACTACTCCAGCAAACGGGAAATTCTGGAGGAGCTATTTCTGGAGCCATAAAGAAAGCAATTGTTGTGCATTGAAAGATACCATGAAGGGATTAAAATATCTCTGGGCTAATAAAATCAATAACCCTGCAGATAATGGTGCTCTTGGCAGGCTTTCTCAATGGTGTAATGTGATTATGCCATGGGGAGGAGGTTATCCCCAAAACCGTTGGCCACAGCCGGTTTATATTTATAACCAGCATTGTGGGACCTGTTCTGAGCATGGCTGGTTTGCCAATGCAGCCGGACGAACCGCTCTTATACCGGTTACATTGTCGAAAGCAAGTCGGAATGATCATAAATGGAATGAATTCTATGATGAAGGATGGATTGACTGGGAGCCGATAAATGGATGGATCGATCGAATGGAAGAACCTTCACATGCAAACGATTACTGGGCTGATCCTGCTAAACCACCTTTAAATGGTTGTTTCAACT